>DATHEH010000429.1:0-9657 GCA_035318685.1 Ferruginibacter sp. | reverse complement strand
TGGCTATATCATGGGATTGCAGCATAAAGAATTTGATGTGCAGGGTGTACAATTCCACCCCGAGAGTGTGTTGACGCCGGATGGGGAAAAAATGTTGAGGAACTGGCTCACCCCCTCCGCCCCGTAAAGGGGGAACTATTGCGGAGAAATTAGCGTAGATGGCGTTTCTTCTTTGAAATTAAAAGAACTAACTATTTGTATTAAATAACAATCTGAGTTCCTCTTTAAGGAACAGTGATATGAAAAAGGTATTAAATTATTTATTCGAACATAAAAGCCTCTCAAGAGACCAGGCAAAGGAAGTTTTGTATAATATTTCGAAGGCGGTGTACAGTGATGCGGAGATCGCTGCATTTATCACCGTGTATTTGATGCGCAGCATTACCATTGACGAATTACAGGGTTTCAGGGATGCACTGCTGGAATTATGTATACCGGTTGATCTCGATGGGCACGAAGTAATGGATATTGTTGGTACGGGTGGTGATGGAAAAAACACGTTCAATATTTCCACGCTCAGTTGCTTTATTGTTGCAGGGACGGGCAACAAGGTTGCCAAGCACGGGAATTATGGCGCTTCATCGATCAGCGGCTCCAGTAATGTAATGGAACAACTGGGATATAAATTCAGGTCAGATAACGGATTGTTGCAAAAAGAACTGGAAGAAGCCAATCTTTGTTTTTTACATGCACCCTTATTTCACCCTGCATTAAAAATTGTTGGGCCGATAAGGAAAAACCTGGGCGTACGCACATTCTTCAATATGCTCGGGCCAATGGTAAACCCTGCAACGCCAAAGTACCAGTTGGTTGGTGTTTATAACCTGGAGATGGCCAGGATCTATAATTACCTGTTGCAACAGGGCAACAATGCCTTTACTATTATTCACGGGCTGGATGGTTATGACGAGATCTCTTTAACAGGAGATACAAAAGTAATTACGAACGAAGGCGAAAAGATCTATAGTGCAGAAGACCTCGGGAAGCGTACCGTGAACCCGGCCGATATCCATGGAGGCAATTCCGTTGAAGAAGCCGCTAAAATATTCCTCTCCATTTTAAAAGGCGAAGGTAGCTGGGCACAAAACGCTGTGGTATTGGCCAACTCAGCGATGGCATTGCAGTGTACGGGTAAGTATAAAAATTATGAAGAGTGTTATCAGTTGTCTGTAGAGAGTTTAGAGAGTGGCAGAGCTTATGCGTCTTTGCAAAAATTAATTTAGCGCAATGAAAAATATATTAGAAGAAATAGTCGCGGTTAAGAAAAGAGAAGTTGAATATAAAAAATATTTTGCTGACCTGGATTGGTATAAATTTTTCTCTACCGATTTTGACAGAAAATGCATTTCCCTAAAAGAAAACCTGTTGAAGGAAAAGAGTACCGGAATAATTGCTGAATTCAAAAGAAAATCACCATCAAAAGGGTGGTTTAAAAAAGAAGATTATTCGGCTCCGGCTATTATAATGTGTTATGAGCAATATGGGGCAGCAGGAGTCTCAGTCTTAACCGACAAAGAATTTTTTGGTGGAGATTTACCAGACCTTACGGTTTGCAGAGTGGTCACTGAATTACCCATTTTAAGAAAAGATTTTATTATTGATGAAATTCAGATGTTGGAGGCCAAAGCGTATGGTGCAGATGCGATCTTACTGATAGCGGCAATTTTATCCCCAAAAAGAGTAGAAGAACTAGCTACAGAAGCAAAGAAATATGGCCTGGAAGTGCTGCTGGAACTGCATAGGGAAAATGAATTGGGCCATATTTGCAATGAGGTAGATATGGTTGGCATAAATAACCGAAATTTACAAACTTTTGAAGTAGATATTGATCATTCGATAAAGCTTTCAAAACAATTACCGGGAGATAAAGTTAAAATTTCGGAAAGCGGCATTGATGATATAGAAACCATAAAGAAACTTAAAGATGCAGGCTTTCAAGGTTTTTTGATTGGAGAAAAATTTATGAAAGAACCACACCCTGGGACAGCATTTGAACAATTTGTACAAAAACTAAAACAACCATAGTATGAACATTAAAGTTTGTGGCATTACACAGCTGAAACAATTACAACAGTTAGACGGGCTTGATATCGATTTTGCAGGACTCATCTTTGATAAAGCCTCACCGCGGTATATGGGCGACAAGATCGCAAAGGGGGACCTTAAAAATTCTGATTTTGACCTGAAGAAGGTAGGCGTGTTTAAGAACCCCGAGATGATCGACGTATTGGATGCCATTGATGACTATGGTCTTGATGTGGTACAATTGCATGGTAATGAAACACCCGAAATGTGTGAAGACCTCAGCAGCGAAGTGGAAGTGATAAAAGCATTCAGCCTTAAAGGCGATGAAAGTATTGATGAGCTGGTTGCTGACTACGATGCCGTTTGTGATTATTATTTATTTGATACCGAAGGCGCTGATGGCATTGGTGGTGGTACAGGAAAACAGTTCGACTGGAAGATCATAACCAGGGCCAAAATTGAAAAGCCCTTCTTTTTAAGCGGGGGCATTGCCTTGGAAGATGCGGCAAGGGTCAAAGCATTTAAGCATCCTGATTTTTATGCGATCGATATCAACAGCAGGTTTGAAAAAGAACCGGGAGTAAAGGATATGGCTTTATTGCTGCAGTTCAGGCAGGCTTTAAAGAAATAAATTAAATATTTGATGATAAAGGTAAGACATGCAACAGAGAATGATCTGCCACAGGTACTGGATATCTATAACGATATCATAAAAAACACCACCGCGGTTTATTATTATGAGCCGCATACCCTGCAAATGCGTAAGGCCTGGTTTGAAGAAAAAAATCAACAAGGCTTTCCCGTATTTGTTGCAGAAGAAGAGGGGATTATTTTAGGAATGAGTACGATCGGGCCTTTCAGGGTACCAACGGCTTACCAGTTCTCCGTTGAGAATACTGTTCATGTTGCTGCTCATGCAAGAGGAAAAGGTATTGGGAAATTATTGATGCCGCCCATCATTGATGCTGCAAAGGAATTAAATATGCATACCATCATTGCGGGGATTGATGCAGGAAATGAAATAAGCCTTCACCTGCACAGAAGCTTTGGCTTTGAAGAAGTGGCACATTTTAAAGAAGTAGGATTCAAGTTTGACCGTTGGCTGGAACTGAAGTTTTTACAATTGATATTAACCCCCTCCGCCCCTAAAGGGGGAACTATGGAGAATAATTTTTGAAGCTCTTTTAAAATCAGCAGGAAGTATCTGACTTAGAGTTGTTCAATAGTGGTATTCAGTACAAGGGAGTGACACAAGGATGTTAAATAGAATTATTAAAGCTGGAAACAAGAAAAATGGGATGGTTTTTAAAATATGATAAGTGATGCAAACAGAAAAGAGTCAAAAAGCCCCTTTAGGGGTTTGGGGCGTAAATGAATATGGCTATTACGGAAATTTCGGGGGTGCTTTCATCCCGGAGATGCTATACCCTAATGTGAAGGAACTGCAGGATAATTATCTTGAAATAATTTATGAAGAAGGTTTTCAAAAAGAGTTCATACAACTGCTCAGGGATTATGCAGGAAGACCCACACCACTTTTTTATGCAGAAAGGCTGAGTGACAGATACAATACCAATATTTTTTTAAAAAGAGAAGACCTCTGTCATACCGGTGCACACAAAATAAATAATACGATCGGCCAGGTATTGCTGGCACAACGGCTCGGTAAAAAAAGGATCATTGCAGAAACCGGTGCAGGCCAGCATGGTGTGGCCACGGCAACTGTATGTGCTTTGAAAGGACTGGAATGTATTGTTTACATGGGAGAAAAAGACATGGAGCGCCAGGCCCCCAATGTAGCAAGGATGAAAATGCTGGGCGCAACCGTTATTCCTGCCGTGAGCGGAAGTAAAACTTTAAAGGATGCCACTAATGAAGCCATACGTGACTGGATAAATAATCCTGTAGATACACATTATATCATCGGTTCCGTTGTTGGTCCGCACCCATACCCGGATATGGTGGCAAGATTCCAAAGTGTGATCAGTGAAGAAACAAGAAAACAATTGTTACAGAAAACAGGGATCGAATTACCAACCCATGTCATTGCCTGTGTAGGCGGTGGCAGTAATGCTGCCGGTGCTTTTTATCATTTCCTGGATGATGAAAAAGTAAAACTTATTGCTGTGGAAGCTGCGGGTTGCGGTATTGACAGTGGTAAGAGTGCTGCAACAACGCAGTTAGGCAGGCCAGGTATCCTGCACGGCAGCAAAAGTTTATTGATGCAAACAGAAGATGGCCAGGTAACAGAGCCACACAGTATTTCGGCGGGGCTGGATTACCCGGGCATTGGCCCCATGCACGCACATTTGTTTGAAACAGGGCGTGCGCTTTTTATGAGCGCTACTGATGAAGAAGCATTGCAGGCGGCATTTGAACTGGCGAAATTAGAGGGTATCATCCCGGCATTGGAAAGTGCCCACGCATTGTTTGCTTTGAATATAATTGAATTTAAAAAAGAAGATGTTGTTGTGGTTTGCCTTAGCGGGAGAGGAGATAAGGACCTGGAAACCTACATGAAATTTTTATGACCTCACCCCAACGCCTCTCCTGGAGGAGAGGGGCTTAAGACCCTGATCCTTTAAAATATTTTATATGAGATACCTATTCATCATTTGCATATTCTTTCTTTTTTCCTGCAGTGACTCGTTCATTAACCATGACCTGGAATTTGAAAAGCTTGGTGATTGTTCCGGTTTGGAAACACCGGTTAAGGTGACCTCAAATATTAATGGACAGCGTTATGAATTTCGCCGATGCCTGGATGATGATTTTGATGGGAAGGATTATTCTGTTGAAAGATCCGGCGACAGTATTCTTGTAAACTTTCCTAAGACAACAGCAAAAAAGCATGCAGAGTACAATTTGATCCTGGATATAGATGCCAAACCAAAATACCACCATATCTTAATAGACGGGCAGGAACTTGCAGTTACTCTTGCGCAAAAATAAACCTCACCCCAACCCCCGTCCGACCAGGTCATCCGGGCGGGCCTCTCCTTGAGGAGGGGGGCCTGGACCCTAATTTTTTTAAAGCGTTTTTAAAAGTAAGCATGACAGAATACAATGATAACCTTCATAAAAACTCAAAGGCATCAACCTATGAGAATGCAAGATATTTACGTAAGGTGCATACTAAGGCTGAAAAAAAATTATGGGAAGTATTGCGTAATAACCAGTTGTGTAATTTAAAATTCAGGAGGCAACATGCATTTGATAATTATATTCTTGATTTTTATTGCCATAAGATGAAACTGGCAATTGAAGTAGATGGTGGGGTACATAGTGATCCGGAAGTTGCGGCGTATGATGAAGCAAGAACAAAAAATCTCAATGAAAATGGTATAACCGTTCTAAGATTCTCTAACAATGAAATTGAAAACAGGATAAAAATAGTTGTGAAAAAAATTGAGGATTGGTTTGAAGAAAATGACCTGGTTGTATTAGAATACGTGCCTGCTCATAGTGAAAAATCCACTATTGAAAAGTATGAATGGAGTAATGAGATCTCAGGGTCCAAAGCTCCCCTCTCCTTAAGGAGAGGGGCAGGGGGTGAGGTTAATAGACTGGATAAGCTGTTTTCAAAAAAGACTAAAAACCTACTTAACATTTACTGCACTGCGGGCTACCCGCATCTGCGATCTACGTTAGAAGTAATGACAGCACTGCAGGATAATCATGTTGATATCATTGAGCTTGGCATGCCTTATAGCGATCCGCTGGCCGATGGCCCCGTGATACAGCAAAGTAATATGGTTGCCCTGGAAAACGGCATGAGCATTTCCTTACTTTTTGAACAATTGAAAGACATGCGCAATATTATCCATGTTCCGGTTATTTTAATGGGTTATATGAACCCGGTTTTGCAGTACGGTGTGGAAAAATTTTGTGCGGCTGCAGCAAAGGCCGGTATAGACGGAATTATTTTACCAGACCTGCCCATGTATGAATTTGAAACAACATTCCGACAATATTTTGAAAGATACGGGCTCAGATTTATTTTCCTGGTCACCCCCGAAACCAGCGAAGAGCGTATAAGAAAAATTGACGGTCTGAGCACGGGGTTCATATATGCTGTTTCTTCTTCTTCCACAACAGGCAATAATAAGCCCATTGAAGAACAGGATACTTATTTTAAGAAATTGCAGGATATGCGCCTGGAAAATCCCGTACTTGTGGGCTTTGGTATCAAGGATAAAGCTACATTCCGGGCGGCCTGTAAGTATAGTAATGGCGCCATAATCGGCTCGGCCTATATCAATGCCCTTGAAAATTCGCAGGATATTAAAAAAGCTACTAAAGAATTCTTAAATACCGTACTGGGCTAATCCGGTCTGCCTAAAACTCAGTAAATTGCATCACTTAAATAGACCTGATGAAAAGACTTTGCCTATTCCTTTTTTTACTTGCCGTATCACCCGTTTTTACATTTGCACAGGTTAAGCAAAAGGCCAAACCCAAAGCAAAAATAATTGCAGGGCCAAAACCTGCAGATGGGTTTGTTATCAACGGTGAAATAAAAGGTTTTCCTGATGGAATAACAGTAGCGTTATTGAATGGCCAGACCGGTGCAACTGAAACAGAAACCATCATGAAAGCAAATAAATTCTCATTCAGGGGAAGAACAGCAGTGCCGGATTTTAAGATCATCTTATTCAATAAACAACCTCCATACATTACCCTCTTCCTCGATAATAGTGTTGTAAAGATCACGGGTGTAAAAGAAACTGTAGACAAATCAAAAGTTGCCGGCTCAAGGTCCCATGCTGATTTTGAAAAGTTCAACACGTCACTCGAGCCGTACCAGGCAGTTTTTGCCGAGGCAGGAGATTATGATTCCGCAGCAACGGTAAAAGCAATGGGTGTATTGGGAGATTTTGTCAAAAAACATACTGACTCTTACATAACACCGCTTGCAGTCATCAGGTACAGCCGTATTGCTGATGATCCGCTCAAGACAGAAGCGTTATATAATTTATTGACACCACAGGTAAAGACCTCTGCAATGGGTATGTATGTTACACAGTTAATTGCCGAAGAGAAAAATAGCGGAACAGGCAGCATGTTGCCTGATTTTTCGCAACCCGATACATCCGGGATCCCTGTAAAACTTTCTTCACTTCGTGGCAAATATGTATTGGTTGATTTCTGGGCAAGCTGGTGTGGCCCTTGTCGCCAGGAGAATCCAAACCTGGTGGCTGCATTTAATAAATACAAGGCAAAGAACTTTACGGTGCTTGGTGTTTCGCTGGATAAGGCAAAGCCCAACTGGATTGAAGCGATATACATGGATGGATTAACGTGGACACATGTAAGTGACCTGCAGGGCTGGGGGAATGCCGTAGCACAGCAATTCCAGATCGGTAGCATTCCGCAAAACTTTTTATTGGATCCGCAGGGAAAAGTAGTTGGTAAAAATTTACGCGGGGCAGCGCTGGAAAGAAAACTGGCGAAGCTGTTAAAATAATTTTTACTTACTGGCAATATTCATGAACGACCTGTTTTAGCCTGGTCTTCAGTTTATCATAATCAGCCATTTTAGTAATATAATCAGCAGCGCCTAAATTCTTAGTAACTTCCTTGTCCCTTGGGTTGGAAGACGTAGAATAAATGATCACCTTGCTTTTCTTAAGGTCATATATGTTCTTATAATCCCTTAAAAATTCAAAGCCGTTAAGTACAGGCATGTTCAGGTCGAGAAAAATAAGATCCGGGGGGGGAGGATCTGCCGCTATATATTCCAGGGCCTCCTGGCCATTACTGGCAAGATTGCATTTAAAAGCCGGGTATAATTCAGCAATAACATCAGATAAAAAAGACTGGTCATCTTTATCATCATCTATGATCAATATCTTGGGTTGTTCTAGCATTGTAAGCTCCAGGGTTTATTTTGAGTGATAATTCTCCGGTAATATAATAAAAAAACTCGAACCTTTCCCCTGGATGGATATTGCGGAAATACTTCCATTATGATTTTCCACTATCTTTTTACAAATGGCAAGGCCTACGCCCGTCCCCTCATACTCTGTTTTACCGTGCAGGCGCTGGAATATCTCGAATATCTTATCCTTGTATTTATCGTCAAAGCCGATGCCATTATCGGTAAAAATAATTTTCCACAGGGCATTGTTGGTATGTCCTTCATGCGGCTTGTCGTATGTTTTTTCTGCTTTAATGGTTATTACAGGAGGCGTATCAGGTTTAGAATATTTTAGGGCGTTGCTGATAAGGTTGGTAAATAATTGTTCTACCTGTTCCGGTACGGCATAAAGCTTTGGGAGATTTGAAGCATTGATAACAGCACCACAGTTGATTATACTTTCATTAAGTGTTTCGGTTGCATGCCTGAGCGTTTCATTAAGATCTGTTTGTTTAAAATGATGGGTACTGGTATTTGTCTGCGCATAGGATAATACGGCTTCTATAAGATTTTGCATTCTCGATGAGGCATTTAAAATACCGGCAAAGTATTCTTTGCTTTTTGGAGAAAAATGTTCTGCTTCTGTTTGCTTTATCCGCGAGGTAAACATTTCTATTTTACGCAGGGGTTCTTTAAGGTCATGACTGGCAATAAATGTAAAGGAATTCAGTTCTTCATTTTTATTTTCCAGCAGGTAATTCTGGTCTGTGAGTTGTTTATTGATCGCGGCGATCTCTGCGGTACGCTCCGTTATCTTTTTCTCCAGTATTTCTGTATTGATCTCGGCCTCTGTTCGTTTAATATTCTCATTCCTTAACCTGAAGAAAGAAAAAAGCAGCACGGCAAAAGATATCATTGAAAAAACCAGGATATAAACCGAGGTCCATTTATCCGCCTGCAGTTTATTTTTAACACGTTCATTCAGGTATTTGTCTTCGTTATCTGCAATTAGCTGCATATGGTTACGTATGTCGATCATTGTCTTTCTCCCGTTCGTCAAAATGGGTATAAGTCCATCTTTGGTTTTATTCCCGGTTAGGTCCAGCCCCCCTTTCAAAAAGGTAAAACGGCTATCTCCAAGGCGTTTAAATTCATCAATATTTTCTACCTGCTCGGCATTGTCAGAAACTAAAGTATGCAACTCTGAAATGCCCCTGTTGAATTTATCCTCTGCATTTTTATAGGGTTGCAGGAAAGCCGTGTCATCGGTTAACAGGTAACCCCGCTGCCCGCTCTCGGCTTCCTTTAAAATGCTGACAACTTCTTCTATTTTGAGTTTTACCAAAAATGTATGGGTAACAAGGTCGGTGGCACTTTTTTGTTTGTTGAAGAGTTGAAAGGATAGGAATGTAAGGACTACTATGACAACAGCAGAAGCTAAAAAAGAAATATACGTTATATTGATCCTGCTTGTCTTCGCTGGGCTCATGTAGTAATAAATATTTATTGAGTTAGATCATATGATAAATCCTTATTGGTTTGTTCAGTGCCCTCAACTCAGTGACCGTATTAAAGGAATGAAATTTTCCTAAGCGAAGTTAACGCATAGCTGCATTATGCACCCGTTCTTTTCAATTGCCGTTTATACAGCTGTACGGTATTCTCTAATCCCAGGTAAATGGCATCGCAAACCAATGCATGCCCGATAGAAACTTCCTGTAAACCGGGGATATTATCTGCAAAATATTTAAGGTTATCCAGGTCAAGGTCAT
>DATHEH010000428.1:0-2441 GCA_035318685.1 Ferruginibacter sp. | reverse complement strand
AAACCGCCAAAGCTCGAAGACAAGCCACCACCTTTCGGGTTCTGTACCAATACGATCAATCCTAAAACTACGGAGGCAATTATCACTAATATCCCAAATAAAATTAACATATTATAACTCTTTTAAAGATTCGATTTTGGCTGCAAAGTAAGCGCTTTTGGCAGGATTGAGCAAACTTAATTTTTCCAGCACTTCACGGGCTTTATCCGGTTTGCCCTGCCTGGCGAATACATCGGCCATAGCCACGGTCAATACCTCTTCCCCTGCGTTGCTCTTTTCGGCCAGTGACTGGATAGCGGTATCTGTTTGTGCCGCAGCCTGTCCCTGGTTCTCCACGTGTACCTTCTTCATTGTTTTAAGCCATTCGGTAAAACTTTTCAGTTGCTTACCCAATTTATCCCCTGTTTGTACCTCTTCACTCAGTTTTATACCCTGTGATGCAAAATAATCAACCATATGCATCGGTTCAAACAGCGGCATTTCGTCCATTGTATTTTTTTCAACAGGGATCTTTAATTCTATTTTCATAGGCTCGATCTCTTTTTCCATGATCACCTCTTCAGGCCCGGCTACAGGAACCGGTGCAGGCTGCTCCAATTCAATAACTGAATTTTTTTCTTCAGGTACCTGTATATTTAGCAGGACTGTTTCTTTTTCCGGAACGATCTCTTCATGCGGGGGCATATCAACCGGAAAGGAATGCACTGGCTCAGCAACAGGAGCTTCTTTTGTCTGCTGCAATTGAAAATTCAGCCAATAAGGATTATTAAAAAGTAATGCTGTTCTTGCAGCACGGGTTGTAAATTGCTCACTCTCTTCTTTTGTTTGCTGCAACAAATAAAATTGCGCAGGTGAAAAATAAGGATGTGCTGCCGTTATTTGTTCAAGAAGGTCTTTGTTTCCCGGGTCGGAAAATTTTCTTTTAAACAGTGATTCAAAAATTGCCTGGTTATTCTGCATATAGCAAATCTAAAACTATTACCAATTGGAAAAGATCTTATTGAATATAGCATCGCTGAGGTTCCTGACCATTTCTTCGCCTTTTTGTGATTCTACCTGCAAAAGGCTGAGGTTAGAATTAAAATCCACACTATAGGTCACATCGGCCTCAAAACTTTTTTTTTCGTCAAGTGAATTTTTGAAAATGAGGTGAAAATCCGCTGTTAAACGGTTAAGGCTCGCATTATTGCCGGAGATACCTGTTGTACTCGTGTAATAGCGGGATACATACCCGCTGATATCGTAATGGGCATCATCGTCATTGGTTTGGCGAAGCCTTGTGGTGCCGATTATCTTTTGCTTTAATTTTTCTGTAAGCGCCGGGCTGAGTTGCGGGTTCTTATAATCTGCCCTGTTCTCCAGGTAATTTACCCTGAAGGTTTTAACCTCCGGAGCAATGGGTGAAGTGTCTTTGAATCCATACTTGCAGGTAGCGAAATTAAAAAGCATGATAAGCAATACGCCAGTTACCCACAAAGACCACTGACCACGTAACATAGACCACGGACCACGCACCACAGACCACGAAGAGCCCTTACCCGACGGGTATCGTCCGTCGTCCGTCGTCTGTCGTCTGTCGTCTGCACTAATCTTCAATATCATACTCTTTCAATTTACGGTATAAAGTACGTTCGCTTATTCCCAAATCAAGTGATGCATCTTTACGCTTGCCCTTGTGCTTCTTTAATGCTTTTATGATGAGCTCTTTTTCTTTATCAACAATGCTCAGTGATTCTTCAACGTCCTCGTGCTGGTCTATCTCCTCGCCATTGTGGTGAATAAAGACGGGCTTCGATGAAGGCAGGTTTGACGTGTTTGCATTCAGTTCTTTATACGACTGGTCATTATACACCGACGCATGTTTTGCAATATTTGGATTCTGCAAAAGGTCGAAGAACATTTTCTTTAATTCGTTCACGTCCTTCTTCATGTCGAAGAATAATTTATAGAGTATCTCCCGTTCGTTTGCAAATTCTGTCTGGCTTACCGCACCTGCGCCACCGGCCAGTACAGGTAAACGTGAATAATTATGTTCCGGTAAAAAACTTTTCATGGTAGCGGCGTTGATGAACTTATCCTTGCTCAATACCGATATCTGCTCTGCAATATTCTTCAATTCCCTTACATTGCCCGGCCAGGGATAGTTAATTAACACATCTTTTGCCCCTTCATCCAGCTGAACGGGGATGGCCTTATACCTGTCTGAAAAATCATTTACGAATTTGCGGAAGAGTAAAAGAATGTCTTCTTTTCTTTCTCTTAGCGCCGGAACCCTTATGGGTACTGTATTTAAACGATAGTAAAGGTCTTCCCTGAATCGATGAGTCTGTGTATGTTCAATAAGTTCTTTGTTGGTAGCCGCGATGACCCTTACATCTGTTTTCTGCACTTTGCTGCTGCCCACACGAATGTACTCGCCGGCTTCCAGTACCCTCAGCAAA
>DATHEH010000427.1:0-4516 GCA_035318685.1 Ferruginibacter sp. | reverse complement strand
TTAACTTCTACTTCGAAGCCGCCACTAACTGAAATTCCCTTAAAACTTCCTACAGTGCGTTTTTCACTTATAATGTTGCCGCTACCGCTTGTATGATTACATGCTGCTAAAGTAATAAGTGTGCTAAAGAAAAAAAGGATCTGCTTCATGGCTAAAATTTTTGTAAATATAAAAATTCTTAACGTTAAACTCCAAGGTATTCAACACATATCATCCAACTAATTATTTACCTTCGCAACGCTATGACGGAAAAAATACTCATTCTCGATTTTGGTTCCCAGTATACACAACTAATTGCCCGCACGGTAAGGGAAGTAAACGTTTTTTGTGAGATCATTCCTTACAATAAAGAAATTATTTATGAACCAGGGCTAAAGGGTATCATACTTGGCGGCTCACCTTTTTCTGTTAATGAAGAAAATTCGCCACAGGTAGACATAAAGACAATGACGGAAAAAGTACCCGTATTGGGTATTTGTTATGGTGCCCAGTTAACGGCAAAGCTGTTTGGAGGTCGTGTAGATAAAAGTGAGAAAAGAGAATATGGTCGTGCAGTATTTGAAATAACAAAAGAAGATATTTTATTTAAAGACGTCAAAAATTCATCGCAGGTATGGATGAGCCATGCAGATACCATCATAGATCTTCCCGAAGGATTTGAATTGTTGGGAACAACAGAAAGCATCCCCGTAGCAGCTTTCAAAAGCAATAATGGCACTACCCTGTATGGTTTACAATTCCATCCTGAAGTGTATCATTCTTCCGAAGGCAAGACCATCTTAAAAAATTTCCTTGTCAACATTTGTAAATGTACACAGGACTGGACCCCTGCACATTTTATCACTGATACTGTAGCAGCGCTAAAGAAACAGATAGGCAATAAAAAGGTGATCATGGGACTGAGCGGGGGAGTTGACAGCACGGTTGCTGCCACACTTATCCACAAGGCCATTGGTGAAAACCTTTACGGCATTTTTGTTGACAATGGCGTTCTACGCAAAAATGAATTTGAGCAGGTATTGGAAACCTATGGCAAACTGGGGTTGAATGTAAAGGGCGTGGATGCCAAACAACATTTTTATAAAAATCTTGCAGGCAAAAGTGACCCGGAAGAAAAGCGAAAAGCTATCGGCGGCGGCTTCATTGACATATTCGACGAGGAAGCGCATAAGATAGCAGGTGTGGAATTGCTTGGACAGGGAACCATTTACCCCGATGTGATAGAATCCCTTTCTGTACACGGCCCCTCGGCAACAATTAAATCACACCACAATGTTGGTGGCCTGCCGGATAAAATGAAACTGGGCCTGGTGGAACCCCTGCGTACTTTATTTAAAGATGAAGTAAGGCGTGTGGGCCTGGAATTGGGAATACCACATGAAATGCTGTTCCGGCACCCCTTCCCAGGGCCGGGATTAGGGATCAGAATTTTGGGAGAAGTAACGGAAGAAAAGGTACGGTTATTGCAAGAAGCTGATGCTATATATATTGACGGTTTGAAAAAGCATAATTTATATTCATCGATCTGGCAGGCAGGCACTATTTTGCTCCCGGTAAAAAGCGTGGGTGTAATGGGTGATGAAAGAACTTATGAATTCACCGTTGCGTTAAGGGCAGTAACATCTGTTGACGGGATGACAGCCGACTGGGCCCATTTGCCTTATGAATTTTTGGCAAACATATCCAATGAAATAATAAATAATGTACGCGGCATTAACAGGGTGGTTTATGATATCAGCAGCAAACCTCCCGCAACAATTGAATGGGAATAAAAAAAGAATTAGAAATTTGTAATCAAGAAAGGGGTTTAATTATAAGACGAGAATTTTTATTATGAATAAGAAATTGACAACAGGGATCTTTTTTATCATCGCCCTTTTTTGTTTTAAAGATGCCTCCGCACAAAATGATACCTTAAAAGAAGCACCTGTATACCATGTAGGTATCTTTGCTCCCTTATATCTTGATTCGGTTTTCAGCAGCAATAATAATTTTAAATACAGGCAGGCCATTCCAAGGTTCATTATGCCTGCAGTTGACTTTGTACAGGGCGCCCAGATCGCACTGGATACCATGCAGGCCGGTAATGATAAAATTAATGCAGCGATCTATGATACCAAATCATACACCCAGCCGGTCCCATGGCTTATACAAAATAAAAAATTAGACAGTCTTGACCTCATCATCGGCAGCGTTAAAGACGCGGAATACCTGCAACTGGCCGAATTCGCTTTACAAAAAAATATTCCGTTTATATCTGCCACCTATCCAAACGATGGCGGTATCAGCCGTAATCCTTCCCTGGTAATTGTTAACTCTACCCTTAAGGCGCATTGTGAAGCCATTTACAGTTACATCCTGCAGAATCACGGCACGGATAAGATCTATCTTTGCCGGCAAAAGGGAGTCCAGGAAGACCTGGTGGCATCTCATTTTAAACAGATCAATGAACAGGATGGTAAGCCTTTGCTGCCCATTCAAATTTTAAACCTAGATAATAAACTGGATGCGGCTGTTTTAAAAGCCAGGCTAGACAGTAACCGGCATAGCGTGATCATTGGCGGAAGCCTCACTGAAGCCTTCGCTGAGAATCTTTCACTGGCATGTTTTGAATTGCATAAAACTTATCCTATTACATTAATTGGCATGCCCAACTGGGATGGCTTTGCCTCGCTGCAGAAAAAGAATGAACTGCCTGATTTCCCCATCTACTTTACTTCACCTTACTTTAATAATAAAGGGGATGAATTCAGTAAGATGATCACTGCCGCATACCAGAAAAAATACAAAGGCAAACCTACGGATATGACGTTCAAAGGTTTTGAATCAGTGTACCTGTTCACTAAACTACTGGCCATGTATCCCAATGAATTTATGAGCCATATCAATGACAAGAACATAAAAGTATTCTGTGATTATAATTTTCGCCCGGTAATGCTGAAAAAACAAAATGCTGATGGCGGCCAGCCGTCACTGGTACCTGACTATTTTGAAAACAAACATTTGTATTTTATAAAAATACTTAATGGCGGTGTTTCCAGGGCCTGGTAGTATTAGTACCTTAAATTTTTCCGCTGAACGGTGTACAATATGAAGAAGACAACGGCACAATGATCATGTAAGCATACACTGTTTTAAAGGAAGATGATCATGCACGTATAAGGCAACACTTCGCCAATAGGCCACAACGTAACCCTGCTTTTTTAATTTCCGCATTTGAATTGCACCGTAAATACAAAGTGCTATCGATACAAGAGACAGGATGAGGAAAGGCTCTAAGCTCAGTACACCAGGTGTTTTCTTTGCATGGCATACATGAATATGAACAGGATGGATATACAAACAAAAAAGTAAAACACGAAGCCTGTCATACTGAATGCCCCGATAAATAATACCTGACTTAAGAAAGGTAAAAGTTCGCCGATAGTATAGAATGTGAATCCCTGCTTTTTTAATTTACGCATCTGCAGGGCGCCAAAGAAACAAAGGGCTACGGCAATCAAAGCCAACAAAACTATGGGTATCCTGTTCTCATAACTTTTGGTGATCATCTCCCTGAAATGCTCAGGACTTCCCATCATTGACCTGGCCCATGCGGGCATGCTGTCTGAATTCATTTGCTCAATCACCTTATCCATTTCATCGTATGATTTTTTTGCATTAAAGAAATTCCAAAATGCACCCAACAATTGTAAAACACAGCCTATAAAGGTTAGTATGGTAAGTACGTTCAACCCTGATGGCAGTTTTGGCTTATTGTGGTTATCGTAATTCAGTACATCAGCATTTTCCTGGTTCATAATATATTTTTTATGCCAATTTAGCCTGTTTGTTTTTCATTTCAAAGCTAAAAGCCAATAAGTTTTAATTATTTAGTCAGCGGGGGAAAACGGTTGCATTATTTTCTTTTCAACCTGAGATAATCGAGGAAGTAAACAAGCTTAACTGTTATTTCGTTACTGTGGGGGTTATCCATTACTCTTCCAAAGTTCTTGAAGTAGCTCATGTTGGTGTACGGGTCAATAAAAACATTCCCGCCCAATGCGTTCTTCCACGCAATGGTTAGCCTGCTACCGGGTAAAAAATCCCAGGTATAGAACATATCAACATTAAATGTATTAAAGTTGAAATTCTGGTTTGGCATGAATGCAATTTCATCCCAATAGCCATCGCTCTTTAAATTATAAAAATTGCTGTTCTCCAGCAGTGACCAGTAATGACGCATGCGTACATTCAGGTTCATCCTTGCATTAAAATTGTACTGTGCACTTATAATGGCGGTATTTCTTTTTACATCGCGTCGTGCAATTACCGGCGAGCCATTGGGGTTTATAAAAAGCGACCCGTTTGAGTTTATGGCTGCACCCCAATTGCCTTTATCCTGTTCAATATTAAAACTGCCGCTTACCTGTAACTTATCACTGAAACGGTAGCGTAATCCTATATTGGCTGACCAGTACGGATCATCGGGCAAAGGAGATTCCGCACCAGCCAGTGACCAGTTGAAATACAATTT
>DATHEH010000426.1:0-6622 GCA_035318685.1 Ferruginibacter sp. | reverse complement strand
ATGCCCTGGCAGAAGAAAACAATAATACCACGCTCACGATCAAGCAGGAAAATATTCCTGATGAGAAGATGAAAGAACATGCTGAACAGAACTGGAAAAAAGTTCTTGCAGACCTGAAGAAATTACTGGAAACGGAGACAGTGATACCGAAATAATTTTATTACTTAAGGGACGGCTGGCTGATCCCTTTGTTCGTTGACTGCCTATTTTTTATTTACCTGTTTTAGCAAGACCCATATAATGTTCCTTCTTCTTTTTGTCCATTTTTTCAATGGCATAGCGAAGCAATGTGCGGGGCATGGTGGCTGCATGCTTATCTAGAAAAGACAACAGTTTTTTCGCATCCTTGTCCCCGGCAAAACGCAGCATCCAGCCGGTAGCTTTGTGGATCAGGTCTTCCCTGTCATTGACCAGTATCTCCGCGATCCTGAAGGTATCAGCGAGATCACCCTGCCTGATAAAATAACAGGTGCTGAGTATGGCCGTCCGGCGCTCCCATAGATTTTTGGAGCGTGCAAGTTTATAGAGGATATCATGGGGTTGATCATACAACCAGCTGCCGGTCATGTTCAGGCAGCCAAGGTCTACCAGGTCCCAGTTGTTGATCCTGTCGTGGCGCCGTATATACAATTCAAAAAAATCTTTTTTCCTGGCTGCTGTTATTTTCTTTCCACGTGATTCCTTATCCATGATACTTACGCCCCCGGCCCTTACTTCATGAACAGGACTCTCCAGTAATTTTTCGATCTCAGCAATGGGCATGCCATTGAATTCCTTCGCCAACGCAAACAGTTGTCCCATTTTCACACCCATGAATTTATCTCCTTCGCCATACTGTCCTTCGCCGGATTTAAAATACCGCAGTATCTTTTTCTGCTCTTCAGCAGACTGGTGAAGTTTGAGCCTTTCAACAAATTTCTTTGCTGTAAGATTAGGTACCATTGCCTTCTTCTTTGTAAGTGCAGGTTTTGCAGTTTTTTTTGTTATCTTCTTTACAGGCATAGGTATTATTTTCCCTCGAATGCTTTTTGCAGGTCGGCAATGATCAGTTTTTTCATTCCCATCATAGCCTGCATGGCCCTGCCCGCTTTTGCTTTATCCGGATCGCCGAACATCTGGGTTAACATGCCTGGCACAATTTGCCATGATATGCCAAATTTATCTTTCAGCCATCCGCACATACTTTCCTGGCCGCCATTGGCTGTCAGTGCATTCCAATAATGGTCGATCTCTTCCTGTGTTTCACAATTAACAAAGAATGAAGTGGCTTCGGTGAATTTAAATTGAGGGCCTGCATCAAATGCATAGAATGGCTGGCCGTCCAGTTCAAATGCACCCGTCATAACCTGGTCTTTGGGAAAAGGGCTTCCTTCACCCCAATATTTAATACTGCTGATCTTTGAGTTTTTAAAAACAGAGCAGTACAATTTCATGGCTTCTTCAGCTTTGCCGTCGAACCATAAGAATGGCGTAATTTTTTGTGTTGACATTTTGCTTTATTTTTTAATGATCAGTTTTCTGATAGTCTTTTAATTTCTGCCATTGCCTTTGGCCAGGCATCCTGGAAATATTGTTTGAAGTCATCATTAATATCCATTTCTACCGTTAATTCCGTTACGCCACCGTTTTCTTTGAGTGTATAGTTTTCTTTGGCACCTGCCCATTCTTTTACTTTATCACTTGTCGTGTCTTCCACGCCCTCCTTCATTTCACCGTGGTGTTCGAAAGACATAAATTCATTGGGCCGGTTGGCGGCGACTGAGCTTACCATACCGTTTTGACCGGGGGAAAGGAAAAGGACCTTGGTTCCTTCTTTCCAATTATCGGTTTGGGCATAGGAGCCTTCACAAAAAGGAGTGGTCCATTGCCTGTATGTAGCATCGTCCCAAAGTATTTTCCAGATTTTTTCCCTGGGTGCATTAATGCTTGCGGAGAAATTGATCTTTTCCATATAGTTTAATTTTAATGATTATTTATTGTCAATTGCTTTTATTATTTCAGTAATTATCCTTGATAGTTCTTTTTTATTTTTTTCAGCTTCTGCTTTGTCTTTAAAATAAACCAGGCGTCGGTCTTTGTAATCGCCTTCTAATAGTAACGATTTAATTTTTACTACGGCAGGATGATGAAATACCAGCAGCAGCTTATGTGTTTTGTATGGGCCGAATGTCAGGATATCTTGTTTGTAATAATAACTCGGCGCATTCCATTTTATCCGCTCAGCTAATTTTTCCGAAGCGCCTTTAATGATCTTTCTTACCGCTGCTATTTCGGTTTTTACCTTTTTTTCAAGGTTACTAATATAAGCTTTTACCTGGTCTTCATCTGAAGGTTTTGCAGAACCCGTCTTAACAGCAGGCTTCGCTTTAACTGTTTTTTTCAGGGCGGCTTTCTCTTCATTTGCCTTCAGGCGGAATTTTACCATTTTACTGATGAGCGCCAGTGGAAGAGGTTTATCAAGCGGAAATTTTATTGTGCCTTTGGATCCTTCGTAAGCAGACATTTCTTTTTTCAGCGCTGCAGCTTCCCATGGCGCAGGGTAAATGCTGATATGATTCTTCCAGCAGGCAAAAAAAACAAGCATGCCGTGGCAGGTGTATCCCGGTATCTTATAGCTGATCACTTCTTCAGCCTTTGGTGCCGCAGCCCTGATCGTTTTACGCACCTGCTCCAGCTTCTTTGCCGTTGCTGCAGGAAAACTGCTGATGTATTCATCTACATTTTTGGGCGTTGGCATTTTGGTTGATCCTTTCATATATGTTTTGTCACGATGATATTTATTTCTCCAGCTTAGCTTTCATGTTCAGTAAATTCTGCTGCATATCCCTGCCTACCATTTTTTCCATTATAAGGTGCATAATATTCATAGGGAATTTTGTTCTGCCCGAAAACCGGTTAGTTAGTTTTGTTTGATCATCGTCAACCGCAGCCACAGTTGTACGGGCCAGGTTAGTACCTTCAAAAGGTTTTTTGAAACGGATCTCTACTTCTAGACTTTCACCGGGGTTGATCTTTTTTATTTCCTGCTCGCCTACACCTACATTTTTATCATCACTTATCCAGGATGAAGTAAAGCCTACGGTTCCGTCGGTACCCGTGTACACAATTTTTATATTGGGATCCTTCATTACCCACACGCTGTACTGTTCCTGGTTCCTGATCATCTTTAAATAATCGAATACTTGAGCTTTGGGCCTGTTAATGATTACCTGCTTCTCCAGGCTGAATTCTTTTTTTGTGAGTAAAGCAACGAGAAGAAAGAGGAAAATAATACCCGCAAGTGCGATGAGTATGATGAAGAATATATTCATATTAAGTTAATTTAAGCCTGGAAGAGGAATTGTTCAATTGTAATTTCTTATGAAAAAAAACATAAGACAGGATACCAAGGCCAAACCAGACCAGCATGTAAAGCATTTCTGGCTGGAAGCCGCCTAATGCAATGCCCGAATATACGACGCCGGTAAGATCAAAGAAAAATCCTGCATAGGCCCATTCTTTTATCCGGGGAAAACCGGGAACGATTAAGGCGATCACACCGAGCAATTTAGCCACCCCGAGGAAAGGGAGAAGATATTTTGGATAACCCAGCTGTTCCATTATAGTGACCCATTCCGGGGCAGACAATATATTGGGTATTGCAGAAGTTAACATCAATCCTGCAAAGAGGATGGTGAAGACCCAGTAAAGAATTTTTATTCTTTTTGCTTTTGATCGGGATTGCAATTCGGTTGTCATATTTATTTGTTTTTTTTGAATGATAATCCTTTCGACGCAAGTGCCTTTTTCAATTTAGGTATTGAACCCGCTCCCATGCCATGAAATGCCAGGATCGCTTCTGCTGTAAATGCTGAAAGTTGTTGAAGGGTATCGATCCCGTTATTTTCCAGTCCCCGCCTTGCCGGCGCCGCAAGCAAAGAAAGAAAACTATCGCTGGGTTGCTTTTCTTTTTCACAAACAGGACAAACGGGGCAGTCACTGCTCTTGTAATATTTATGGCCCTTGCTGCAATCCTCCTGTTTTTTTTGGATGCACCCATGGGCATTAATTTTGGTTCTTATCAAAATGCAGCAACCAGTGATTGCCAAATTTATCGGTGAGGTCACCAAACAAAGCGCCCCAGAAAGTATCTTCCAGCTGATGGTCAGCTTTGCCACCGGCTGCAAGATTTGTATAACAGTTCCTGATCTCTTCTTCGCTGCTGCAATTGAGCATTAAAGAAACAGCATTTCCTTTTATTAACCCATTTTCTGAAACCATATCAGAGGCCATTATGGTTACAGTGCCATTGATCAAAGTAGCATGTAAGATACAGTCTTTCATTTTCGCAGGCATCTTATCCGCCATGGGCGAATCACCAATGGTTTGCAGTGTTAATTCCCCGCCCAGGCATTTTTTATAAAATGTCATGGCTTGGCGGCAGTTGCCGTTAAATGTGAGGTATGAATTTATTTGTGTCATCTGTTTTTGAATTGATAACACAAAGATGAAGCACAAAAACAAAATGGGTGATGTGCAAAAACGACAATTCGGGGGGTTGATTGCGACAAATACTCTTATTATCTTTATGCCATGAAAAATGTAACCATACTTGTCCCCGAAACAGCAGTGGTAGAGGCGGTAGCCGATCCGCATTACCTGTTCAAAGCCGTAAACCAGTTCCTGCAATCAGCGGGTAAAGCGCCATTGTTCAATGTACAACTGGTGGGACTTACCAAAGAAATAAAATTGAGTAACAGTTTGTTTACTGTTCATGTGGATGCGGTTTTGAAAGACGTTAAGAAAACTGACCTGATCTTTATCCCTGCATTGAGCGGCGATATGGAAACAGCCTTGAAGCTGAATAAGGATTTTATTCCCTGGATAGTTGATCAATATACAAACGGGGCAGAAGTGGCTTCACTTTGCATCGGTGCTTTTTTGCTGGCATCAACAGGATTGCTGAATGGAAAGAAATGCTCTACTCACTGGCTTTCTGCAAATGAATTCAGGAATATGTTCCCGGATGTTGACCTTGTTGACGGAAGTATCATCACCGAAGAGCATGGTATTTATTCCAGTGGCGGGGCAAATTCTTACTGGAACCTGCTTTTGTACCTGGTTGAAAAATATACCGACCGGGATACTGCTATTCTTGCATCCAAATTCTTTGCAATAGATATTGACCGTGAAAGCCAGGCAGCTTTTATGATGTTCCAGGGACAGAAGGAGCATGAGGATACCAGCATACTAAAAGCACAGGAATTCATTGAAACAAATTACCAGGAAAAAATTACCGTGGATGAACTGGCGGATAAATTTGCCATAGGGAGAAGAAGTTTTGAACGCCGCTTTCGCAAAGCCACCAATAATACCGTGGTGGAATATATGCAGCGGGTAAAGATAGAAGCCGCAAAAAGGAGTTTCGAGTCGAGCAGGAAAAATATTAATGAAGTGATGTTTGATGTAGGTTATACGGACACCAAGGCCTTTCGTACAGTTTTTAAAAAGATAACCGGATTAACACCAATTGAATACAGGAATAAATATAATAAGCAATCGGTTGTTTTGGAAGAAGTATGATCTTTAACCACATCTGTGCAAATCTGTAGTAAATATATATTCTTCCTGATAAAAAACCCCGTCTTGATAAGAGACAGGGTTTTATTTTAAAAATTATTCTTTATCGCAGGCAGCAACTACGGACACGCAAAAGAACATTTTAACAAAACAGCGAACAATACCTAATAGTGTGTATTTTCAATAAACACACTCAACCTGACTATCTAAGTAACTTTTCCCTGTATCCCCAGCCTACGAGTTGCTGTGTATTATTAAAACTGGTTTTATGCAGCATGTTCCTGCGATGGGTTTGCACGGTACTTTTTGCAATGTGCAAAAGCTCACCGATCTTTTCACTTGTATATCCTTTGGCAACCAGTTCAAGTATCTTAAGTTCTCTTTTGCTGATAAGTCTTTTTGTTTCTTTCATAACAGAGGTAGTATGTGATCTGTCAAAGGTTATGTAACCCGGCTTTAATGCCAATACCTACTTATAAGTAATTTATATCCTGGGTTTTAATTGATCCGTGAACTGTGATCATATACTTTTTTACGAAGATATCAGGGCCTCATGAGCATTCATATCGTGAAATCACCCGGATTGGCTGTCGAATTAACCCATTCCACAGACAATGGCCCGCATCTGAACTTTGAATGGGATTTATTTATATCTTAGTTTTTTATGCCTCTACCGAAACCTGTTCAAGCATGTATTGCTGTTATTTTATGCCTGGTCCTTCAACCTGTTATTGGTCAAACAACAGGCAGGCAATCATTTTATCTTTACGAAGACAGCGCAAAGAACATCAGCGCAGAAAAAGCGCTGGATCTTTTTACGAAACAGAAATTTACCCGGCAAACAAAGAATGAGTTCAACGCCGGCTTTACCCGTTCGGTGTTCTGGCTGGCTTACCGGAATGAGCAGGATTTACCACAGGATTCCCTTTTACTTTATATAGGTCACCATCATATCAACCGCATTCATTTCTTTTTTGCCGGCGACAGCATTATCCGGCAACAATGGGTAACGGGTGATTACTATCCTTTTTCGCAGCGACCGGTCATAGCTACTGGTTTTTAT
>DATHEH010000425.1:0-4451 GCA_035318685.1 Ferruginibacter sp. | reverse complement strand
TCCAGATCCGGAGTTACTCACAAATTTCAAAGAGGAACACTGGTATCTTCCAGCAGGATTTTCTATGCCTTATCTCCAACTACAAAAATTCAAGTGACAACTCCATGAGATAAAAAAAATCTGTGCATTGCCGTGCAATCGTGAGAAACATATCAATCAGGGTGGTCAAAATGTAATCTCCTGCTGAGACAAGCATTGCGTATGCTAAGGTACAAGCTGCAAATTTTCGCCAGCCCCTGAAAATCCCGCTGAGACAATCTGAGCAATTCTGTGTAATCCCCGCCTGAACGGACAGGCACGTGTGAGAAACATGCCGCGCTAAAAATAATGCTTCCTTAAGGTTTAAATAAAATAGCCACCCCAGGCATCTAAGATGAACTTAAACGTTTGTTTGATTATTATTAAACATTTGTTTAACTTTGCCCCTTAATTTTCGAAATGCCATACAACGATAAGCAATTACACATCCTCCAAACGGCAGAAAAGCTATTTGCCATAAGGGGTTATGACGGCACCTCCGTGAGGGATATTGCAGATAAGGCAGGCGTAAACCTTGCTATGATATCGTACTACTTCGGTTCTAAGCTCAAGCTCATGGAAGCTCTTTTTGAACAACGGTCCCTACATATAAAAATGCGGGTGAAAGACCTTTTACACGATTCCCGGACGCTTCCCATTCAAAAAATGGAAATGCTGGTAGATGAATATATCGATAGGATAGTGGAAAAGCAACAGTTCTTTAAGATCATGATTTGTGAACAGGTGATCAACAAAAACCCTGTTATCATCAGTCTTATTAATGAGCTAAAACTGAAGAATGCAGAAGCGATCACGATGATCATAAAAGAAGGGCAGAAACAGGGAAGCTTTAAAAAGAATATTGATGTGGTATTGCTGATGAGTACCCTTGTAGGCACTGCAAGCCAGGTAATGATCAGCCTTAAATATTACAGGGAATTCAATAAGCTTGAATCCATCACTAATAAAGAATTCATTTCACTGGTCACTCTTAAATTAAGAAAACATCTCAAAACGATCTTTAAAGCATTTTTACTCAATGAATAAATCATCATGGATCCTGGCAGGGCTGCTGTTAGCAGGGCAATTATTATTTGCCCAAACAAGGTTAATCAATTTAGAGGAATCGATTAACCTAAGCCTTCAAAACAGCAAGCAGCTTAAAGCCAGCCGCGCACAAATTGAAGAAGCAGAAGGCATGGTAAAAGATGCCCGGGACCGTCGGCTCCCGGATGCAAGTATTTCCGGCTCATACCTACGGCTGGCAAACCCAAATATAAATCTTCATTCAGGAAATGACAGCAGCAGCAATGGCGGGCCAAAAATATCCCAGGCATTGTACGGGATAGCAAATATTTCACTCCCAATATATGAAGGCCATAGGATAAGATATGGAATTGAATCTGCAAAATATCTTCGCCAGGCTACCATGCTGGATGCAGAAAATCAACGGGAAGAAGTTATCCTGAATACCATGAATGCCTATACTAATCTTTATAAATCAACCGCCGCCGCCGTCGTTATAAAAGAAAACCTGGAACAATCACGGCAACGCGTAAAGGATTTTACAAACCTGGAAAAGAACGGCCTGCTTGCAAGGAATGAATTATTAAAAGCACAGTTGCAATCTTCCAATATAGAGCTAAGCTTACTGGATGCCGAAAATAACCGAAAACTCGCCAATATTAATATGGACCTAATGCTTGGCTTGCCGGAAGGGACTGAACTGTTACCTGATAGCGGCCATACTGCTCCGGCCGGAACTTTAGCAGGGGTACTTGAATATGAACAGCTTGCAATACAAAACCGCAAAGACATACTGGCCCTCTCATTTCGTAAAAAGGCCGCTGAAACGGAAATAAAATCATCCCGGGCCGAATCCTATCCAAGCATTGCACTCAACGGCGGATATATCGCCGCATATGTTCCAAACTTTGTAACCATCACTAATGCTGTAAATGTCGGGCTGGGGATTCAATATAATCTATCCTCCATCTGGAAAACAGGGAAGTTGCAACAGGCAAAGGCCCGCGAAAAACAGGTAGCTGCCAACCAGGAAATACTCAGTGATGCTGTTCGTCTGCAGGTAAACCAGTCATACGAAAATTATTTGTCCAGCCAGAAGAAAATAGAAGTATATGCGAATGCCGCAGAACTGGCAACAGAGAATTTCAGGATTTCTAAAAACAAATATGACAATGCATTGCTTACAACAACTGACTTGCTGGATGCTGACGTAGCGCAGTTGCAGGCAAAGCTGAACTATTCATTTGCAAAAGCTGATGCGGTACTTGCATATAACAAACTATTACAAACTGCAGGATTATTAAACGCCCGGTTTAAACAATAAAATATTATGGAAGCAACAACAACAATTAAAAAAGCAAAACAAGCCCATCCTCCTGCCCCTAAAAAAAACAGCAAGGTCTTCATCATAGTGCTGGCAGTACTGGTTATTGGCGGTGGATGGTTTGGCCTTACAAAATACCTCCATGCACAACACCATGAAGAAACAGATGACGCACAGGTGGAAGCAGGTATTAGCCCGGTTATACCGCGTGTATCAGGGTATTTGAAGGAAGTGCGTGTGAAAGATAACCAGCAGGTAAAGAAAGGGGATACCTTATTAATACTCGATGATCGTGACCTGCGCTTAAAACTTGAACAGGCAGAAGCAGCATTGGCTACAGCACAAAGTAACCTGGTTGTTGCACTTGCCACTA
This sequence comes from Ferruginibacter sp., assembly GCA_035318685.1. Lineage (GTDB taxonomy): Bacteria > Bacteroidota > Bacteroidia > Chitinophagales > Chitinophagaceae > Ferruginibacter. The sequence goes on along the minus strand of DATHEH010000425.1, from coordinate 1,710 downwards.
CCAGTGCCGCGAGTGCAAACATAGGTTCATCGCGGGCAAATATTTCAACCGTGCAGGCACAAATAGAGGCAGCCAAAGTAAATGTATGGCGTTCAACCGAAGACCTTAGGAGATATGAGAACCTGATTAAAGATCATTCCATCACCCAGCAGCAATATGAACAGTCGTTGGCTGCAAAGCAAACGTCCGAAAGACAATTGCAGGTGCTTGTTCAGCAAAAGAACCAGGCTTCTGAACAAACCAGTGCGGTGGCTTCACAAAGTAATGTAACCGGCCAGCAGGTTGGTGTGGCGAACTCCATTATTAAGCAACGGCAGGTGGATGTGGAAGATGCTAACCTTAATCTTTCATATGCTGTTATCACTTCACCTGCTGATGGAACGGTTTCAAAAGTAAGCATACAGCCCGGGCAGGTATTACAGGCCGGCCAGTCAACATTCAGTATCGTTGCAAATGAAGATGTATGGGTTGTAGCCAATTTTAAAGAGACCCAATTCAATAATATGAAAACAGGGCAAAAGGTGATTATACATGCAGATGCATTTCCCAAACATGATTTCAATGCAGTACTTTCCTCTTTCTCTCCCGCAACGGGTGCAAGGTTTGCATTACTGCCCCCTGATAATGCAAGTGGTAATTTTGTAAAAGTTGTACAGCGGTTACCTGTGAAGATCGAGTTTAATAAAAATGATACTTTGGTAAAACAGTTGCGGCCGGGAATGAATGTACAGGTGGATGTGCACCTGGATTAAACTAAAAACTAAAAATTAAATGTTGGAGAAGTACGAATTGGTACGGATGGTCGGCTAAACGACTAAACGACTCAGCCACACTCCAATTAATTATTCGATTCAACGATGTCAGATCCCAACGCATTAGTAGAATATGGCTCCCGGCGGGTGATCATTACCATTACAGCCATCATTTGTGCACTCCTGGAAATAGTAGATACAACAATCGTAAACGTAGCGCTCAATGAGATGAAGGGGAACCTGGGCGCAACACTTACAGAAGTAGCATGGGTAATAACCGCTTATGCGATTGGGAACGTGATTATAGTACCCATGACCAGTTGGCTGTCACAACAATTTGGCCGTAGAAATTATTTTGCGGCTTCCATTATCCTTTTTACCGTTTGTTCATTTTTATGCGGTAATGCTAACGGGATCTGGGAACTCGTTCTCTTTAGGTTCCTGCAGGGGGTGGGTGGAGGAGCGCTGTTGGTAACTTCGCAAACAATTATCACGGAGAGCTATCCTGTTGAAAAGCGGGGAATGGCCCAGGCGATTTACGGGCTGGGTGTCATCATCGGGCCAACCCTGGGACCGCCATTGGGTGGCTACATCGTTGACCACTGGGGATGGCCCTATATATTTTATATAAATATTCCCATTGGAATTGTTGCTACTTTACTAACGCTGCAGTTTGTACGAAGCCCAACCTTTTCCAAAAAGAAAAAGATGCATGAGGTGGATTGGCTGGGAATTGGCTTACTGGCATTGTCTGTAGGTTCATTACAATACATACTTGAACGCGGACATGAAGAAGACTGGTTCAACAGCAGTACTATCATAGCATTGACTGTAAGCTCGGTGCTGGGAATATTTTTCTTTATATGGAGAGAGCTTAGCTGTGAACATCCCATAGTAGACCTCCGGGTACTAAAGAATGGGAACCTCCGGGTAGGTACAATATTATCTTTCATACTCG
>DATHEH010000424.1:0-3196 GCA_035318685.1 Ferruginibacter sp. | reverse complement strand
CTGCCAGGGAAATCACCCGCGTGCTGAAGCCGGGGGGAAGAATGGCTGTTTCGGTATGGAATGTTCCTGAAAAAAATTTTTGGCTCACGGCTATACTTGCTGCTATAAATAAAAACATGGGTCTGCCGGTGCCGGTTGCGGGTTCACCTGGCATGTTCAGTTGCGCTGTGGAGGATTTTATTATCGGGTTATTCAGGCAGGCAGGGTTAAAGAATATTTCTGTGACTGAAGTTAAGGGAAAGCTGCCTTGCCGCACGATCAATATCTATTGGAACATTATGACTGAAATAACTACGCCTGTTGTTGCCTTGCTCAGCCAGGCAGGTGACAGCATGCGAAAAAACATAAGAAGAGACGTTTACCAGGCAATGAATGAGCGGTATACCAATGGCAACGTTGTTATCGGCTCCAGTGCACTCGTGATCTATGGTGAGAAATAAACTAAGCGCTGAAAAGAGTAAAGGAGCTGCATAGCAAGGAACCTCTTTTTCCCCTTTATGCTTTTAGCATAGTATCTTTTTTACTTCATCTCGTCAAATGTCTACAACAGATTCCTTACCTGCATTACAAATTGCTTTTTAATAAGGGCGCATCTTTGTGTTGTTAATGATCCAAATATCCAATCCTTTGAAAACGACGTCTTTTATCCTATGAATCCGCTGGCCCCTTTAGGCCGCAAATTTTGTAATCCCCTGTGAAAAACCTTCAGTAATGAGGGTTTTTCTTTTCCTGTTGAAACCATGTTCATAACTGCCGGGCAGAGAAGTTTGCCAAAAGATACCAGTCACCAGTTCAAATACCTGGTAAATAAAACAGCATGGCTGAATGATAATGATGCCGATAGTGAGTTGCTGAATGAATACGGTGGAACCAATAGTGTACTCGTGATCTGACCATAACCATATATAAAAGTATTCCTGCGAAAACAAAGGCCCCGGCAATTGCCGGGGCCTTATCATGAAGGCATTACTTATGCCTTCATGCATTGTGGAAATATGCAGCAATCCCCGGGCTTACAATCCGACGGCTTGCAATCAGATGGCTTGCAGTTTTGCTGCGTTGTTTGTTTAGCCTTTTTGATCTTCTTAGGCTTTCTGTTGTCGGCAAAAGCGGCAGTTGCCAGTGAACATACCATTGCCAGCATTATTATTTTTTTCATAATTTAAATTTAATGAATGATAAATGTGTTCCTTGTTAAGACCAGGGAAAGCCATTGGGCGGCTTCCACACATTTGCTGTATAAGATGAGCTATAACCTGTAGTCCCTAATGAATAATCTTTCTTAATAAGAAGGGGCGGCGCCGACCACTCGTACCTCGGCTGGAAAGTGAAAGTATAACAAACCGGGCAGGTACTGCAATCAGGGTTATCGGTACAATCTTCCGGCATTTCTTCCGTATCCTTTGTGCATGATGCCTGGTCATCGGTCTTCATGCAGCAACTGCTTTCTTCAGTAGCCACCAGTGCACATTGATCAGCCATTGCCGGTATAAAGCTCGCAGTTTCCGTCATAAAAACCGTGAAGGGAAAAAATAATATGAGTGCAGCTGTTCTCATTCTTATGACTAAGATAAAAAAGAGGTTGCAGGTACGCAAACGTTCCCGGACTTTTTTGATAAGCGGTACCCACCTTTTTTAGTAAAATTTCTACACCGGTTTACTTGATTTCATTACAATGTATGAATTCAAAGGGTTGCATCTTTACACTGTTAAAGAAGTCCAACTATCCAAACCCCTGAAACTTATCAATTCCTATGAAAACCGTTGAGTCATACTTTTGACCATCGTTAAGTTGTTAAACACCTATGAAAACCCCCAGTAATGAGGGTTTTTTTATGTATATACTTAAGCGTGCTTACCCTAATAAGATTGCTTACTCCTAACTTCTATCCTGACCTGGTTCGTATTTACGGACCAGGCGGGGGCGAGGTGTTCAAATTTTTAACCAGCCCTCATCATATACGCACTAAAATGGATATCTGGGATCTTTAGGAGATATATCATGCCTGCTCAAATAAAAGCTTCTATTCTGCGTTAACGCTCGTACTCAAATCAATACCTAATTGAAAAAGATTTCTACCTGTTTTATTTTTTTAGCAACAACGCTTTTAAGCATTAACAGCCTGAGGGCATTTTCACAGGTTACCGGCCTTATCAACCGCCAGGCCACGAGCGTAACAGGCAGGGCCATCCTTGATCCAAATAGCGATGGATATTCTTCACTTACCAGCGCAGGTTTTGGTAACAACGATGTTATTAATTCCGAAATAGCTTTTAAAGGTATTCGCTCTTATGCGATAGAACCGAACAGTGACCTGCGCCGCGGACCAAACCATGCTTATTCCGATTTTGTACCGGATTCATCGGGCAATGGCTTTTATAGTTTTTTTACAGCAGCACAACAGGTGTTATTCCGGGTACGGATGGGCGCAATAATGCCCGGATCGAAAGGATATAGCGTTCTGATGGATACCGATGGCAAGTTTGGCGCTACGGGTGCCAATGCCGATCCCAATTACCTGCCTTCCACAACCGGCACCAATGGCAACCCCGGCTTTGAAATAGAAGTAGTACTGGAAACAAATTTCAGGATAGGGATATATAATGTTGATGGGAGTTCATCGGCTGCCCTGGTAAAACAGTATACTAACTGGACGGAAATGTCGCAGGTATCTATTGCCGGTACAAATGACAATGGTGACCCTGATTTTTTTATTGATTTTTATATTCCTTTTTCAGACCTGCAGGCGGCACCATTTAATCTTACTGCATCGTCTTCTATAAGAATGACGGCAACTACTGTTATGGCACCAACTGCGGCGATTGGCGGACCAAGGTCAGATATCTACGGCGTAAGCGGGGACAGTTATGAAGGTTTTATTGAAGGACAGCCGGGCTGTAATATTTTCAATGCAGCAGCAAGTTGCCCTACAGCGATGTGTACGACGGCACCAACAATCAATTCTCCTCTCAGTACAGGAATAGTCAATATCGGGGGTGCATGGACAAAGTCTATGCTAACCGGTGCAGCTTCGCCGGCAACGATAACCGTTTATAAAAATGGCCTGTCTGTTGGAACCAGTACAAATATAAATTCAGGTTCAACCTGGACGTTAAATAATATCAGTCTTATAAACGGTGATATCATCACTGCGAAGGCACTTGCAACGGGAGAGACCATGTGCTTAACAAGTAA
>DATHEH010000423.1:0-2518 GCA_035318685.1 Ferruginibacter sp. | reverse complement strand
AGAAACATCTGAACCACGTTACGGGTGAGAGAAATATCGTACACGGCTACAGATTCATCGATCTTGCCGTTTGCATCCACGGGAACGATCTTACCTGCTGTATATTTATTGCGGTCTAATTTTTCGTGGTCGATTCTTTCGTTGGTTAAAAGCGCATAACCATCAACCACATGCTCGCCGTGGTGAAAAGCTGAAGACATGAAGGTTGAAAATCCTTTTTCTTTTGAATATAAGATAACGGGAAGAGGAATGGATACATGGTGCGGATGTCCGTCGTCTCCTTTATATGATAAAAAATGAAATTCATGGGCGTCCATGATATGGCCGAAGATCACTTCATTGGCGTCAAATATCTTCTTCTTTTCGGCAGGTTGTGTTGTGTTCTCATGTGTGTCCCCGTGCTGGGCAAAAACCGTGTTGGAAAAGGCCAGTAAACCAAGGCTGAAAACCGCTACCAGTAATGATTTGACGCTCTTTGATGCCATATTATACCTCTAATTTGGCGCAAAGATAAGGGGGATGGGCCGATTTTTAAAATTGGGGGTAAAAAAAGTCATATTTGAAGATTTGAAATTTGAAGATGTGCCGATGCTTCCGGTAGCCTGTACCAGGCTGGGAAATTCAAGCTCCTGCACCCGCAACCACCCAATCATAAATCACTAAATCTTCAAAACTTCAAATCGTCTTCTGTTGCTCAAACTGCATCTTGTGCAGCTGGTAATAAAAGCCCTTCTTTGCCAGTAATTCATCATGGGTGCCGGTCTCTTTTATCTCAGCTTTATCCAGCACTATTATTTTATTGGCCTTACGGATGGTTGATAAACGATGAGCGATCACAATGGAAGTGCGGTTTGCGATCAGTTTGTCGATGGCATATTGTATCAGGCTCTCGCTTTCGGTATCTACTGATGAAGTTGCCTCATCCAGGATCAGAATAGCGGGGTCATATAATAAAGCCCTTGCAAAGGATAATAATTGCCTTTGTCCTAAAGACAGTGTAGCGCCTCTTTCCATTACATGGTAATCGTAATCCCCGGGCAATCGCATGATAAAATCATGGATACCGATGAGTTTCGCAGCTTTAATGACTTCCTCTTTTGTTATATCCCGGTTGCGGAGTGTCACATTATCTATGACCGACCCGCTAAAAAGAAAAACATCCTGCAACACTACTGCTATCCTGCTTCTTAAGGCTTCCAGTTTATAATCCTCAATATGCCTGTCGTCGATCTTTATTGCACCTTTTTCAATTTGATACAGGCGGTTGAGTAAACTGATGATGGAAGTTTTACCGCTGCCGGTATGGCCAACTATGGCAAGCGTTTCACCGGCATTGATGGTAAATGAGATGTCTTTCAAAACATATTGCTTATCTGTATAGGCAAACCAAACCTTATCAAACTCCACTTTGCCTTTCATCTGGCCGGCCTTTGCATTGCCTTCATTGATTGTAGTGTCGTCGTTATCCAATACTTTAAAAACCCTTTCACTGGCGATCATTCCCATTTGTAATACGTTGAACTTATCGGCAATTACACGGAGGGGCCTGAACAATAGATTAAGACAAAGAATGAACGCTGTGATCACGCCCCCGATCTTTTCTGCCTGTTCGGGTTGTACTACATCTTTTGCGGCCCACCATACCAATAAACCGATCGACAAAGCCATTACGAGTTCCACTACAGGGAAAAAAACGGAATACGCAAAGATTGCTTTGATATTAGCGTTGCGGTGCTCTTTATTGATGTTATTGAATTTTTTAAACTCCCTTTTCTCAGCCGCAAATGCCTGTATCACGGCCATGCCGGTAATGTGTTCCTGCACAAAAGCATTCAGGTTGGCCACAGCATTACGCACCCTGATAAAAGATTTGTTTACACTCTCCTTAAAAAAATAAGTGGCAACTATTAAAAAAGGAAAGGGGGCAAGGCAGACCAGGGTTAATTTCCAGTCAACAAAGAACATGTAGGTAAGGATAGAAAAAATAGAAAGCAAATCGGCGATGATGGGGATCAAGCCATCACTGAAAATATCATTGATCGATTCAATATCATTCACTGTCCTGGTGGTAAGTGTGCCGATCGGTGTTTTATCGTATTGTGATAAATTGAGGTGGAGGATCTTGTCATAGGTCTCCACCCTAAGGTCTTTTACAACACTTTGCCCGAGCGACGCGGTAAGAAAAGTAAATAAAAAACGGCCGCCGGTTTCCAGCAACAGCAAGATGATCTGTATGATGGTGATCTCTACAATAAAGCCACCGGGCGTGCTTAAAAAATGAGATCCCACATCTCCTTTTATACCGTCGTTGATGGTAAGCTGGATCAGGAAAGGCCTGACGGGTGCAATTACCGCAAGCAGCACGGCAAGGACCAGCGAGCCATAAAATTTGTTCTTGTAAGGAGCAGCAAAATAAAAAACTCTTTGCAGTAATGAAAAATGAAAAAATTTTCTTTTTACCTTCGTTTTATCACGCATGTTACAAAGGTATGGCTGTTTGGTATTGGGTAGTTTCCGT
>DATHEH010000422.1:0-2029 GCA_035318685.1 Ferruginibacter sp. | reverse complement strand
TCAAGCCCGCTCATCCCCGGCATATTAATATCAGAAAGGATCAACACCGCTTCATGCACATGCTGATTAAGATATGATAATGCCTCTTCGCCTGAAAAAGCAAATACAAATTCCACCAGGTTGTCACGGATCTCTTTCCTGAAGCGTTGTTCAAAAAGTGTTTGCATATCTTTTTCGTCGTCAACTACCAGAATTTTCATTTATAAATTATTAATACTTAAAAATATTTATGCCGGTAATATAATAATAAACTCAGCACCCTCACCTTCTTTTGTTTCTACCTTCAATTCCCCGCCATGAGCTTTTACTATATCATAACTTAATGATAATCCCAGACCTGTACCCTGCCCCGTGGGTTTTGTAGTAAAGAACGGCTGAAATATTTTATCCAGTGCCTTTATCGGAATACCATTTCCATTATCCTTAACTTTTACCTCAACCTTATCACTTATTTTTTTTGTACTTACTAAAACTATGGGTTCGTACTCAACTCCCCCTTTAGGAATGGAAGGGGCTTTTTTCTTTTCGGTTACTGCATAAAACGCATTTGTTATCAAATTCAATATTACTCTTCCTATATCTTGTGGAACGACATTGATATTCCCAATTGCCTGGTCGTAATCTGTTTTCATCGTTGCATTGAATGATTTGTCCTTTGCTCTTAATCCATGATAAGCCAGGCGTAAATATTCATCTGTCAATTCATTAATGTCAGTGGGTTCTTTAATCCCGCTGCTGCTCCGGCTATGTTGTAACATTCCTTTTACAATAGCATCAGCACGTTTACCATGAAAGATAATTTTCTTCTCATTTTCATCAATGTCAGATGCAATAACTTTTGCTTCATCGATATTTCCTTTTGCTAATTCCTGTTTCATTTCTGAAATCAGTTCTGAATTAACTTCTGAAAAATTATTTACAAAATTCAACGGGTTTTGAATTTCATGGGCAATGCCGGCTGTGAGTTCACCCAATGATGCCATTTTCTCTGATTGTATGAGTTGGGTTTGGGTCGATCTCAGATCAGCTAATGTTTTCTCCAGCACTTTATTGGTCTTTTGCTTTTGGCGGTTATTCCGGAAAAGGATCAGTGCAACTAATAAGAATATGCCCAAACCTACCAACAGGGTGTAGACCCTTACCCTGCTCTGATATAACCTTTTTTCTTTTCCCAGGTTTTGTAAGCGAAGCTGTTCACTGAAAGTAAGATTTTGAAATTCCGCCAGGTTTTTGATCCGGACCTTATATAAGCTGTCTTTGTTAGCTAATGTAAGCCCCATGTATTTGAATACACTATCGCGTTGGCCCTTTAGTTGATAACCAAGCCATATATTTTCATAAACGGTTCCCAAATTCACAAAATACCCGGTCACCGACCCAAGCCGTTGGATTGTTTGTAAATTTCTCATGGCATACAAAAGGGCTGAATCCGTTTGTCTTTCTGCCAGGAAAATTTTTGTGAGGGGGTAATAGTTGGCACTTAAGCTACTAAGGTTATTCTGTTCTTGAGATGCCTGTATGCCCAGGTGATAATATTTTTTTGCCTGCGCAGTATCGCTTTTTCGGAGGTAAGTATTTGCAATAACAGCATATATCTGACCAAGGTATTTTTTAAAGCCCGACTTGAATGCAAGACGCTCAGCTTCATTTTCGCAGACAAACGCTGAATCAAACTGATTTGTTATCATAAAACTTCTTCCCAAATTCATATTGGCCATCATCTCGCGAATGGTGTGGCCAATTTTAGTTGCGATCCTCCTGGCCTCCCGGAAATGAAAGATCTCCTGCTCCCTGTTTTCTGTTTGCCACATCAGGAGGCCAAAAATGTGGTGCGTGTATGATTGCATTAAAAGTTTTGCATTACCGGCAAACGAAGCCGAAAACAATGGCCAGTTCTCCTTTGTACCAGTTTTTGGGTCTTCCGTTATTGCAAAGGCCTGGAGCAAACACTGGAGCGACTCTGCATATCGACCTAATCCTATCAGTTGGTATCCTTTGTTATCTAACGCATGTACCTCAGCCAGTTTTT
>DATHEH010000421.1:0-3613 GCA_035318685.1 Ferruginibacter sp. | reverse complement strand
ACAGGATTTTGAAAAAGAAATTCCATTAGAAGTAAAAGCCGAACAAAAGAAAATTCCGTTCACAAGGAATGGAAAAAATATCAGTATAGACATAAGGCTACAGATGGGCAGCTATTGGTTAAAGTTGATGAAGAACAAAGGATTGGACTATAGTAAAGAATTTACCACGAACTATAAATTTGAACTTCCTCCAAACGACCGTACAACAGATCATATTTATGCCCACAAAGAAGTGTGGCAGCAATACGCAGCAATTAGCGGAAGGAGCCTGGATGGTTACCAGTTGTACCAGCACATAATAGTTCCGGGCAATAATGCGTCTGACGGCATTGTGAATACAGACCCTGATAAAACAACTTTGGATAATCTTGGATTACAATTCAAAGAATGGTTTGCCGGAATATATTACCAGCCGGATGACGAAAAAAATAATGCCTGGCTGCCTGACAGGTTGGAATACCAATTTGACTGCAGCGCAACCGATTCGATAAAAAATAAAACATTGAAGGCCGAAGAATATTATCAGGGCCAAATGGACTGGTACGTATTTGACATAGAAGAAAATGGCAGAAATGGCAATGGGCAGCCTGGAAATATTTCCACCGATACTAATACATTCATTCCATCACATGTAGAATTTGATGGAATGCCTAATACCTGCTGGTGGAAATTCGAGGATGGCAAAACCAATCTTGGAGATATTCAACCATCCACTACTGATCTGTCAAAATTATTGCTGATGGAATTTGGATTGGTATTTGCCAATGACTGGTTCCTGGTCCCTTACACTTTACCCATTGGTTCACTTGCAAATATTGAAGGGTTAACCGTAAAAAATAATTTTGGAGAAACTACGTGGATAAAAGCTGCTGAAGAATCCGGTAGTTCTAATAATGCATGGAGTATGTTCAAACTCCATGCAACAGAACAAAATAATACACTTTTTCTCGCCCCATCAGCAATGAAAGTACACGAAGGCAAACCATTAGAAGAAATTGTTTTGATACGTGATGAGATATCTAACATGGTTTGGGGTATAGAAACTACTATCCCTTTGCCGCTTGGCAAGGGAGATAAAGGAAACGAAGTTGCTTTACGTACGAGGCAGTTTCATGAAAAAACAGTTAACCAGGCACCAGCTTCCGTTACGGTACCTTATGCTGCAAAGATCAATTATCTCGCTATGACGGACGTACCGGAAAACTGGATACCTTTTGTGCCTGTCCATATTAAAAATGATACCCGTGAAATACAGTTGCAAAGAGCTTCAATGCTAAGGATCATACAGGGTGATACTCTTGACCCTGTAAAAGTAAAACCGCAAACAAGTATATTGAGGGAAGGATTAGAAGAGATCCCAAAGCCCCTGCCCTATTATATCCATGAACAAGAGATACCCCGATCAGGAGTACGGGTTACACAATCTTTCCAACGTACCCGTTGGATAAACGGAGAGGTGTTTGTCTGGCTTGGGATGCAAAAGAAAACAGGAAGAGGGGAAGGAAGCAGCGGATTACAATTTGATAAAATAGCTGATGTAAAAGAATGATTTGCTTTGGCCTTCTATTGGTGAGTATCCTGAAGAGGGAGCATCCCTGTAATTGACCCCGCAGCGCTGTTCCCGCCGCCTTGCACAGATATATACAGTAACAGGCTGATAGATGTATTCAACCCAGAGCAGTACAGCAGAGATAATTTACTGGCAAAAGGTGAACAAAAATGTGATGGGCGTAATAAACGAATATTCATAAACCTTTACAGATGATAACTTATAGTTAGATTTGACACATGAATAAAACACTTTCGCTCATAGTGGCAATATTCCTTGTAAATATTTCCTTTGGACAAAGCAAAGTAAGCATTGATTCTCTGATTGGCCGCATAGGTGAAAAAGTAGAGATTTGCTCTAAAGTTCATGGTATAAAAGCGTTTGAGAGAGTTACTTTCATTAACCTGGGAGCAGCATACCCCAATTCTCCCTTGACTGTTGTGATCTTTGGAAAAGATTACCCTAACTTTAAGGACTTACCATCTTCACTTTATCTAAATAAACAAATCTGCGTAACTGGTACACTTGCCGAGTACAGGGGAAAACCTCAGATTGTTGTAACAAAACCTGGTGAAATCATAGTGCAGTAGTTTTAATCCAATACACCTGTTCCACTACCGATATCAATTCTGGGATATTTACCCAAAACATAAGGCGGGTTAGAAACTTTTGTTTATGACCGTTCGGCAATTATCTTTTCGTATTCATCAGATTTTCATTCCTTTGGTGTATCGTCACCGGGCTGACAGCATCAAATACCAGACTAAGGCATGAGTTTGACGTTGCCGTAAGTTTAAAAAAAATGAAAAATGGAAGTCGGACACCCCTACAATATAAAGCCTGCACAAAGCCCCGAGCGTATGCTGGCATAACACTCAATCTATGAAATCTCTACTTGGAATTTAATGCGGCCAAATGCCAGGACAAATGAAAGAAACAATCTTTTCCAAAACACCATTTTACAATTAGACAGCGATATATTATTCTGACGGAAACAAATACTATTATTACTCCCGGACCCGGGTGATAAATTTATCATTCTTAGATTCAACTTTAATTGTATTAAAAATAAGCCCTGCACTGAACGTATTATTTTACCAGGTTCGGCTAAGTTCCGGGTCTTACCTGTATTTGAATTGAGAATTCAGTATTCCTTGTTGCTTGTTGATATTGGTTCCACCATGTGTCATTTAGCACATAATTCACTGCCATGGCGGGCTATAAGCATCCAGCCTTCTTTTTGTCTTTTCCAAATGTTCGTATACCGGCGCTCAATGGGTTGGCCGCCGTTCCTGTTACCCATTACCGCTACTACGGTTTCATGCCCCATCGTAATTACAATATCGCCGCTAACTAACATTTCTTCCATTACGCCTTTATAGGAAGTATAACTTATTTGTCCCCGTATCACCATATCTACCTGGTTGCCGATTATTACATTGTTGGTAGGCGTATTTACCATAAACGCTGGCGACCATAACCTGCGCAAGCTGACTGAATCTTTTTGCAGGATAGCCAGTCTGCTTTTTTCTTCAATGCTGTTTATTTCTGCTTTTAATTTGTCATCCTGTGCATGAGAGCAAAAATAGCGGAGTAGCAGGATGGATAAGACAATGATTCTTTTCATTCTTTTAATTTTATTTTTATGTGATCGGATCTCAGATTTGTGTAGTATCGTAAAAACAAATTGTTGTTTACTTTTAACACTATTCATATGTTATCTTCAACACTGATTTATCGCCAAGGCTTGTTACGTACCAGGTATGATCGTTTGCCTGTACAAGGCCCGCCGGCAAATTCAAATCAGTAACAAAAGGTGTGACGCTCTGCCCGTTTGCCCAAACCAACTTCCCCGTATTTTTTGTAAAACCCATTGGGCCGAAGCTGCCGTGTTCTGCAACGAGATGGCCTTTATCGTTTCCCTGAGCAATGTCGACGAGTGTAGTGAAGCTTTGCTGAAAAACACTTACCTGGCCCGAAAAAGAAATACGGTAAATAAGCGCTTTGCCGGCAGGAAAGGGGAAGCCCAGCAGTGTGCTTACCAGTAACTGCCCCTCGTCTAAT
>DATHEH010000420.1:0-6018 GCA_035318685.1 Ferruginibacter sp. | reverse complement strand
CAGTAAGATCGATAATGCTTAAGCGGCGATGTCCCAGGCCCACGGCTGCATTTTCAGTTTGGTACATGCCATAACCTTCACCGTCGGGGCCACGATGCGCCATGATACGGTTCATTTTTTCAAGAATGACCTTGTCTGTTTTTTTAGAAAAATCTATAAAGCCCGAAATACCGCACATAATTAAGTTTTAACAACGCAAAGGTAAGCCTAAGTGATTAATGTGTATCCTGTATTGCATCAGTGTAGATCTTCCGTAACCCGGCGATATGTTGTGGCAGGGTAAAATTATTTACCGCCCTTTGCCGGCCCCGTTCGCCCCCTGCCTGCAGTTCCTCTTTACTCAGCTCACGGATGGCAGATAATTTTTTTACAAAATCCTTTTCATCGGCCAGCGAAAAATATTCAGCGGTCTCCTCACACTGTTCTTTAAAAGAAGCCATATCGCTTAACAGTAACGGCATGCCCATGGCCATAGCTTCGAGCACGCTTAAAGAAAAACCTTCATAGGTAGAAGACATGACATAAAGATCATATTGGGGAATGATCTCCTGTATATTACTCACCTCTCCTTTGAGTGTGATGCGGGCACCGGTCTCCTTTATCTTTTGCTGTAATTCTTCCTGTTTATCGCCAACGCCATAAATATCCAGTTCCATATTTTCATCTTTGATCAATGCCATTGCATTCACCAGGTACAAATGGTTTTTCTGTTCCCGCAATGCTCCTACGGAAATCAATTTAAATACAGATGAGGAACGACCGGGAAGAACGAAATTGTTAATATCAAACCTTGCCAGGTCAACAAAAGTGTACAACACATATGCTTTTTGAGGGTTTCTTTTATGAAATGCCAGGTATTGATCCAGGGCACCTTTGGCTACAGCGATTATAATATTCTTGCGAAAGCGGTAGGATAACTTATCCAGCATGGCAATATACCAGCGCTTATATTCAACCGAGTCAACAATAAAAGCGTGGATGGTGGTGATGAGCGGGGTCTTTTTCGGAACAGTGAACCTGGCTACAAAGGTTGGCCAGAAAAGATGGGTATGAACGATAGCCGGCGCTTCTTCCTTTACCAGTTTCTTAAACCGCAACATGGCAAGGGGAAGCTGGAACAATGACGAAATGTTAAGGCATACCAGTTTATCGCACTGTAATTCTTCTTTAAAATGATCGAGCGGGAATAAGGTAACTACGGTATGATGATATTCATTAAGTTCTTTAATTACCCTCACCGTCATGGTCTCTGCGCCACCCCGTCCAAGGTTAAAAATAAAATGAACAATTTTTTTCTTTTTCACTTCAATATTATAGTTTTTCGAACAACACTGCAATATGAGAGCCGTTAATTCCTTTAGTAATTTTTTTTATAATTGAAAGCGGGAGTGTTATGATTCCTAACAAAAGTATTTTTAACAGTTCGCTGGAGGTTTGCAATCCTGCTGGCGATATTACATTGGCCATATTCTTTGCTCTTAAATACGCCTCTCCTTTAATAGCACCTTTTTCATCATATTGAACATCTTTCATTTTTAGATTAAATAACGAAGCGGATTTTTCAAAGGCTTTTTTGTTCCAAAGCCCCATATGGTGCGGTGGAAGGTTAAGTGTTGCATACTTATCGTAACTTTTAAAATAAGGTTCGTTGTTGGGAACTGCAATGACTATAATACCACCCTTTTTTAATACTTTTAAAGAATCATCAAGAAAATTTTTAACATCATAAATATGTTCAAGCACCTGAAACATACAAACCATATCATAATATCCTTCTTTTTTTACAGCATGTTCACTGATTAATTCATTGTACACTTCAAGCCCCTTTTCCCTGCATACGCCTACAGCTTTTTCATTCAGCTCCAACCCGCATACTTCAGCTCCCTTTTCTTTTGCCCTCATTAAAAATTTACCTGTTCCGCAACCAATGTCTAACACTTTATCGTTTCGTTTTATATTATCATATGCAAGCTGGTTTTCAAATTTCCAATCATGATAATATCCATCACCCATTTTTTGCTGTAAACCGGCATAAAAAGCCCCATCGCCATCCATGCCCTGTGGATAATAAAAACGATAACCTGTTTGATTACATTGAAATAATGAGAATGTCTCTCCTTTAAAAAAATGATGCACATCAATTCCGAACTGATCTTTATACAATTTAATAATGTCCGCGCTTTGAAAGGTTTCAATTAATGTAACATTAGCGGTATTATTAACCGGGCTAAGAGGATGGGTCATACTTTAGGTATTAAATAAATAACTTGTGTTATATCGTAGAATGATCGATTTTTATTGCCGTACAATTTTTGTAAGGTATGAGCGGAATTTTAAAGTAGCTGTTTTTTTACCCCTTTAACAACATAGGCAACCGTATTATCAATATTGATACTGCCTCCCCAAACCTTTTCCATACCATTTTGTTCGAACCATTTCTTTACAGTAGCAACAGCCTGGGGCTGGTCATACTGGGGACTGAACATATCAAATGTATCCAGGATGCAAAACTCCCTTAATTGTTGCTTGGTTAAGCCATGGGGCATGGTTCCTTTAATATCGCAAATGGGTATGAACCTGTTGACGAACCTCCCGATACCGATCTTATTAAAAAAAGTTGTAGCGCTTATCATCCAGTCAATATTCTTTTCTATTTTGTTCAGCAGTTTTTCATTGCTCCACTTTTTTGTTATCGGCCGGAAGATGTATTTGGCCTGTACTTTTGTCCACCAGCCATTCACACAATAAAAGTCAACAACAACCTCTGCTCCCGGTTTTGCCATTTCAATCAATGACCTTACGGTTCTTTCAACGTCAGGCGTGTGTTGTATCACGCCGAAACAAAACACTTTATCAAACTGGCCCTTTGCAAAGGGCATGTCATACACGCTTGCCTGGAAAAGGTGAAAACGGTTCTGGTGATGGCCGTTGTTCTTATAGTTTGCTTCAACGGCATTGCTGTAATCAACGCTGTATAGATTTGCTTTTGTGTGATCAAGTACGATCTGTGAGAACCTGCCTGCGCCACTGCCCACTTCCAAAACATTTTTATCCTCAAGGTTTTGCTTATCCCAGCCTGTAACGCCAAAGAAACGGGCATAGCTTACCTGCGTGTTCTTTTGCTCCCGGTCTATTTGTGTTGCCGCAAATTTATTCCATTGGTAGCCGAAATTCTGCGTATAGTTATCGTCCTCTACGATGCGGTATGCGCCATTCTTATAAGGGAATACAATAGAAAGATTTTCCTGCAGCCCCTTTGCATCTTCTTTCAAAGGAGTTTGCGTGAATGGATTTAATAAGCTTATCTCCCCGTTCATGTGATTAAGTAGCTTGGTTTTTTTATAAATACAGATCCTGGTTCGAAATTAAGCATTTTATTTCCCCGTTAAAATGCTCAAAACCGGTAAAAATGCAAATCGACCAGTTCTTTGTCCAGTAATTCCTGTTTTGATATTTTCACCCAACATGATCGTGTACTGAGAAAAGCAAAGTTCTCTCATTCATAATCTTCGGGAAAATACCTGAAATACCGGGTAGGTAATCGCAAACTATGGCCATTGATCCTGCGCTTTAGCCCCCGGCCCAAACTGGCAATATCGAGCAGTTTGTATACTAATTCTTTCATTAAAAAAATCCGCTTGGTTTAGGTTGAATAAAATTCAGCACATTAAAAGTACAGCACAAACGCGTTATGACAATTTTTTATTGCCCGCACCATATCATTTACAGTACATACGCCATGTAATTAAGCTAACCCTATAAAACAGTTTGGTCCCGGGATGCATAGAGAAACTATTGGTATATTGCAGCCGATTAAAAACAGCTTTCTTATTTAAATAGCCACTGAATTGTCTAACCAGGTTATCACCATATATGATTTTCTTTTATTACCGCTATACCTGTTCCTGTTCTATATCCTAGTAAAGCGCAGGTCACTGAAGATACAGGATGCAGACCTGAGGAAGATATTTATCATTGCATTCGCCCTGCGGATGTTCGGTTCCATTCTTTATTCCCTGATGGTGCAATACTATTATGGGTACGGTGATTCCTTTACTTTTTATGGTGGGGGCGACTTTATTCTTGAGCAGATACAGGCGGATTTCAGTAATATAAAATACCTGTATGCGCCGTCAAGTGAGTTACAGCGTGTTTATTCGCTTGAAAATGGGAAGGTAGGCGGTGTTAACGGCTATATAGCACTAGACTCTTCTGTTGCCGTTATGAAGGCATCAGCTGTGGTAGGCATATTGACCCTTAACAAATACCTGATCACTTCATTGTTCTTTGGTTTATTCTCTTTTGCCGGGCAATGGAAGCTATTCCTGGTCTTTAACGACATCAATAAAAAACAAAACCAGAAATTATTGGCGATCGCGGTCTTGTACACCCCGGCCACCTGGTTCTGGGGCAGCGGGCTGATAAAGGAATCCATATGCCTGGGGGGCCTGGGATTTATTATAAGCATACTTTATAAAGCGATTATCAAAAAAAAAGTGGCTCCCATGGATTGGGTATGGCTGGTGATCCTGGCTTATATTGTTTACGTGGTAAAGAGTTATGTCATTGAAATATTCGTTGTTTCCATTTTTTTTACCACATTGTTCACGCTCTTCCAAAAAATAAAGCTCATTATTATAAGAGCAAGCCTTTCGGTTTTAACGCTGCTTATCCTTTATTTTTCGTTAAGCCTATCCAATTTTTCTGAACAGATCACTGAGTTGGCTGAAGAATCAGTAATACAGATAGAAAGCTTCCAGCGTAATTATCAAATTTCCCAGCAAACGGATGAGTCCAGTAAGGCCGGTTTCGAAATTGGAAGTGTTACACCTACATTCGGTGGAATGCTGCTCAGAAGCCCCGGAATTATTTTTTCTTGCCTTTTCAGGCCCTTTTTGTGGGAAAGCAGGAAGCTGATCATTTTGTTTTCAGCGCTGGAGTCTACGCTCCTTTTATTGGCCACTCTTTTCCTGTTGTTTAAGACCAGGATATTCGGATTTTTTAAACTGGTCTTTACCGAGCCTTATATCTTCTTTTGTTTTATCATAACCCTCTTATTTGCCGCGATCATCGGTTTTACTACGTTTAATTTTGGAACCATGGTCCGTTATAAGATAATGCTGATGCCGTTCTTGTATTTTATGCTCGTACACATATATACCAAAATCGTGAAAAAGACATAAAAATATACGGCGTCTTTTTTTCATTATACTTTCCGGGATATTTTAAAGTATGGAAATGGTATGAACTAAAACATTTAATTTCACAATTAACCAAAACCAGGCCTGCTTTCTTAATGAGTATTAATAACGATAATGGTTTGTTCGTGATATCCCTGGATTTTGAGTTATTCTGGGGGGTATGGGATGTAACAACCAAGGAGAAATATGGCAATCATATACTTGGGGTAAAAGAAGCGCTGCCCCGGATGCTGGAATTGTTTGAGCGCTATGGCATTAAGGCAACCTTTGCCACGGTTGGTTTTTTATTTGCGAAAGACAAGCAGGAGTTGTTGGCTTATCTTCCTGAAACCACACCGGCTTACAGCAACAGCGACTACAATGTTTATACAAAGGAATTTGATTCCCTCGGTAATGATGAAACAGATGACCCATATCATTTCGGTTATGACCTGTTCCAACAAATAAAACAAAGCCCGCACGAAATTGCCACGCACACTTTCTGCCATTATTTCTGTCTTGAAGAAGGCCAGGGTCCGGAAGATTTTGATGCGGATATTAAAGCGGCAAAAAGGATCGCGGCAGCAAATGATGTAAAGCTGACCAGTATCGTCTTTCCCCGCAACCAGGTGAACACCGATTATCTTCCTGTCTTAAAAGATAATGGGATAAATGTTTACAGGAGTAACCCGGTATCATGGATCTATAAACCACGTAAATTTTCTGCTGAAATAATTTTTATCCGTATCTGCAGGTTATTGGATACCTACCTGCCCATTTCGGGATATAATACCCACGCCATTAAAAGAAACGGAGAATCGCCGGTAGACGTTCCCGC
>DATHEH010000419.1:0-12085 GCA_035318685.1 Ferruginibacter sp. | reverse complement strand
TTGCATCAAAAGCAAAGGGACTGCAAAAATATATTGCTGAGCATCCAAAAGGTGGCAAGGATCATCCCAATGCAAAACTGGAATTCAAATGCGGTGACATCGTTAACACACAGATACAATGTGCCAATGGTGAGACCATTTTATTAACCCATGATGTTTCTTCTCCACGGCCATACAATCTGGGATTCAGGGTACAGGGCACGGAAGGCATATGGCAGGACTATGGCTCCGGTGGCAAGACACAGGGTTTTATCTATTTTCAAAAAGAAATGAACCATACCCATCGCTGGGACAATACAGAAAAATGGT
Organism: Ferruginibacter sp.; assembly: GCA_035318685.1. Lineage (GTDB taxonomy): Bacteria > Bacteroidota > Bacteroidia > Chitinophagales > Chitinophagaceae > Ferruginibacter. Next base: position 11,776 of record DATHEH010000419.1, on the reverse strand, counting down.
TGACCGATCATGACCACCCCATCTGGGTAAAATACGGGGCTGCGGCTGAAGGTGCCGGGCATGGCGGCATGGATTTTTTTGTTGACCATGCTTTTATCGAATGCATAAAGCGTGGTGCAGAGTTCCCATTGGATGTTTATGACTATGCAAGCTGGTATGCGATAACACCGCTAAGCGAAAAAAGTATCATGGAAGGCGGGCAGGTGCAGGACATACCGGATTTTACAAGAGGAACATATAAGAACAGGAAACCGATATTTTGTTTTGGAGATGATTACTAGGCTAATCTAAGAGGTTAAAAGAGAAAAAGAGCTGGAACACATAATCTTTTTTTCTCCTTTACTCTTTTACCCTCTTAGTCAAAAAATTAAAACATGAACAGAAGAAAATTCTTACAGCTCTCTGCATTAACTGCACCATTGCTTAGCGCGAAAAATTCTTTTGCAAAAAATTTTGAGCAAACTGTCAAACCAATCGTTATCTCAACCTGGGATAGCGGTATGGCAGTAAATGCCGAAGCCTGGAAAATACTATCAGCAAAAGGCCGTGCATTGGATGCCGTGGAGGCAGGCGCAATGCATATAGAAAAAGAGATCAGTTGCTGTGTTGGTCTTGGTGGCTACCCCGACAGAGACGGCATTGTAACACTGGACAGCTGCATCATGGATGAACACGCCAACTGCGGCGCGGTGGCTGGTATGGAAAGAATAAAACATCCCGTTGCTGTTGCAAGAAAAGTAATGGAAAAAACACCACACGTAATATTGGTTGGCGCCGGTGCCCAACAATTTGCCATAGAGAATGGCTTCCCTTTGGAAAGCGCAGAGTTATCCGATGATGCAAAAAAAGCATACAAAGAATGGCTAAAGAAAAGTGAATACAAACCCGTGATCAATATTGAAAATAAAAAAGGCAATGGCCCCTTTGCTCCTAATTTTTTTGATGATGGTACGGCAAACCATGATACAATGGGCCTGGTGGCGATGGATGCGAATGGAAATTTATCAGGCGCTGTTACCACCAGTGGTATGGCGTATAAGTTGCATGGCCGTGTTGGCGACTCTCCAATCATTGGCGCAGGTTTATTTGTAGACAATGAAGTTGGCGCCGCAACAAGCAGTGGTACGGGTGAAGAGGTGATCCGCATTTGCGGAACACACCTTGTGGTAGAATTCATGCGGCAAGGACTTTCACCGGAGATGGCCTGTAAAAAAGCAGTGGAAAGAATTGTAAAGAGAGATAAAGCAAAAGCCAAAACATTACAGGTTGGTTTTTTGGCGATGAATAAAAAAGGCCAATACGGTGCGTATGCGATACAGAAAGGATTTGTTTTTAGTGTGAAGAGTAATAATGAGAACATGATACACTCATCAAAATTTCTTTTGTCTTAAACCATAAAGGGATTTTATACCTCAAACTTTAAAGCTTATAATGAAGGATATACAACCTCAAAATAATAGCTCCGAAAGCGCCTTTAGGGGTTTGGGGCAGAATTATTTACTTGAAGTAATAGGATTCAATATTGATGGCTGCATTGCGGCAGCGTCTGCCGGCGCTCATCGTATCGAACTGTGCGACAATCCCGGTGATGGCGGCACCACTCCCTCCTATGGTTTTATAAAAGCTGCAAGGGAACAGTTACAGATCGAATTGTATCCTATCATTCGCCCACGCGGTGGCGATTTTTTATACAGTGAAGAAGAGTTTGAAATAATGAAATCCGATATAGAGATCTGTAATGAGCTTGACTGTGAAGGCGTGGTGATCGGCATGTTGAATGCAAATGGAACTGTTGATAAGGAAAGATGCGGGCAACTGGTTGAACTGGCGTATCCCATGGGCGTTACTTTTCACCGTGCGTTTGACAGGACGGTTGATCCTTTAAAAGCAATGGAAGACATTATTGAAATTGGTTGTGAAAGAATTCTTACATCAGGACAAAAACCGAATGCTTTGGATGGCGCAGACCTTATCGCAAAATTAATTGAACAGGCAAATGAAAAGATCATCATCATGCCAGGCAGTGGAGTTCGTTCGGATAATATAGTTGAACTCGCAAGAAGAACGAAAGCGGTGGAGTTTCATACTTCCGCAAGGATCACTGTTGAAAGTAAAATGGGTTATAACAATAAAGATATGAATGAAAGTTTAAGGTCTGTTGCTGTGGATACTAATGAAATAAAAAAGATCATTGATAATTTAAAAAACCTGTGAAATGAAGACCAGGTTAATCACATCAATCATTTTAATCACAATTCAGACAATATCCGCCCAAAACATCTCCATTGAATTAAATCAAAACTGGCAGTTCAAAAACCAAAAGGAAAACAAATGGTACAAAGCCACCGTACCGGGAACCGTGCATACCGACCTGCTTGCCAACAAACTCATCCCCAACCCTTTCTTCCGTAATAATGAAAGCAAGCTGCAATGGATCGATAAAGCAGATTGGGAGTACAGGACTATTTTTAATGTTGATACCGCAACCTTTTCTAAAAAAGGTATCTACTTAATATTTGACGGCCTTGATACTTATGCTGATGTTTACCTGAATGGTAAATTAATTTTACAGGCAGATAATATGTTTCGTGGATGGAGAGTAAATGTAAAATCGCTTTTAAGGAGATCGGACAATGAGTTGCTGATCAGGTTTGCATCTGCACAAAATAAAGTTGACAGCATTGCCAAAGCCATGTTGCCTTTGGTATTACCCGATAATAACCGTGTTTATGTGCGAAAGGCGCAATACCATTTTGGCTGGGATTGGGGTCCGAAGTTTGTGGGTTGTGGGATCTGGAAAAAAATAAATCTAAAAGCAAGTGACAGGTCAACTGCAGGAAATTACGATCCGGTTAAAATTAAAACGCTCGTTCAACAAAAAGATTCAATAGGCACTTCTTTCTATTTTGAAAAAGACGGCAAACCCATTTACGCCAAGGGTGCTAACTGGATACCTGCTGATGTTTTTTTACCCAGGCTAAAAAGAGAAGACTACAGAAGAATGCTGCAAAGCGTAAAAGATGCAAACATGAATATGCTCCGTGTCTGGGGCGGTGGCGTATATGAGGCAGACGAATTTTATGATCTATGTGATTCACTGGGCATCATGGTATGGCAGGATTTTATGTTTGCAGGTGGTATGATACCAGGGGACGATGCGTTCTTCAGCAATGTAAGAGAAGAAGTGAAATATCAAATTGAAAGACTAAGACATCATCACTGTATCGTTCTTTGGTGTGGCAATAATGAAATTGATGAAGCCTGGAATAACTGGGGATGGCAGAACCAGTTCAACCTGCACGGGGCAGATTCTGCAAAGGTTTGGAATGATTATAAAAGAATGTTCCGGGATAGCCTCCCCAAATGGGTGAATGAATTTGACGGAGAAAGGCCCTATGTTTCTACCTCTCCCAGGCATGGCTGGGGGCGGCGGCAAAGCATGACAGAAGGCGACAGCCATTACTGGGGGCTTTGGTGGGGACTGGAAGACTGGGAAACATTTGAGAATAAGACAGGCAGGTTCGTGAGTGAGTATGGCATGCAGGCGATGCCCAACTGGAATACGGTCAAAAGTTTTACTGAACCTGCCGACAGGTATTTGTATTCACCTGTTATTAATGCACATCAGAAAGCAAATGACGGTTTTAAAAAGATCAACCATTATTTGAACAGGTATTTTATAGATTCTTCCAAATTAAAAAGGCTTTCTTTAGAAGATTATACTTACCTCACGCAATGTATGCAGTATTATATTTTGAAGAATACGATCGCTGTGCACCGAAGCAAATACCCTGTAAATATGGGTACCCTGCTGTGGCAGATGAATGATTGCTGGCCCGTGGCGAGCTGGAGCATTACAGACTACAGCAGGGAACCAAAAGCAGCTTGGTATGCGGTTAAAGAAGCCTACCGGGACGATGTAAAGCCGGTAAAAGATACAGTATATCCAAAGGATCTGAAATTACAAAAGCCTGAATTTACTTTTAAGCCGATGGGAGAAAGTTCCTTCACCATTACAAGTAATGTTGATGCCAGGTATGTTTATCTGTCTCATGAAAATGGACTTAAGGTTAGTGAGAATTATTTTGATCTGAAGGCCGGCGAAAGCAAGAGATTGAGTTTATTGAACAGGTATTTCAGTCCGCTTATGGTACCCCAAATAAAAATAAGATCGCTGTACGATGTTATTAATAAATAAATCATACAAGATGAATAACGCTGAATATGTACAAGTGAGTGACACAACGATGTTGAGTAGTATTACAAAAGTTTGTTACAAAATATTTATCCTGTTCGGCTCCTTTATATTTTTTATAAGCAATGCAGAAGGCCAGGAAAAACATAATTTTTCACTTTCAAAAACCGATTTCTTACTCAACGGAAAACCCTTCCAGATCATCAGCGGGGAAATGCACCCCGCAAGGATACCGAGGGAATACTGGCGCCACCGCATCCGGATGACAAAGGCAATGGGCTGCAATACCATCGCCGCCTATATCTTCTGGAACTACCATGAAGAAAAAGAAAATGCTTTTGATTTTAAAACGGGCAACAGGGATATTGCTGAATTCATCAGAATTTGCCAGCAGGAAGGCATGTGGGTGTTACTGCGGCCAGGCCCATACGTTTGTGCAGAATGGGATTTTGGCGGCCTGCCTCCTTACCTGCTGAAACATCCCGATATCAAAATAAGGTGCATGGACCCCAGGTATATGGCTGCAACAGAGCGATACATCGACCGGCTGGCAAAAGAAGTTGTTGCATTGCAATGTGTAAATGGCGGACCGGTATTGATGGTACAAATTGAAAACGAATACGGCAGTTTTGCCAATGATAAGATTTACCTGGAAGCATTAAGAAAACTCTGGCTTAAGAACGGCATCAAAGTTCCGTTCTACACAGCTGATGGTCCTACGGCCTATATGCTTGAGGCAGGTCATATAAAAGGAACAGCGATTGGATTAGATAGTGGCGGCAGTGACGCCGATTTTGCCCAGGCATCAAAAGCTGATTCGGTTCCTTCATTCAGCAGCGAAACGTACCCGGGCTGGTTAACACACTGGTTTGAAAAATGGCAAAGGCCCGATACCAATGGCTTAAAAAAGGAAGTGGAATATCTTTTGAAAAATAAAAAGTCGGTCAACTTTTATGTTATCCATGGCGGCACCAATTTTGGTTTTACAGCAGGAGCCAATGCCTTCACACCTACGCAGTACCAGCCGGATATCACGAGTTATGATTATGATGCACCGATCAATGAACAGGGGCTACCGACTTCAAAATATTTCATGCTGCGTAGCCTGATCACTCAATACACGGGTCATATTCCTGCGGATATTCCAAAACCGGTACCAACGATAGAGGTCCCGGCGATAGCGATGAAATATATGACAACGATCTGGGATCATCTCCCTAAGCCTGTATTCTCCGTTCAGCCAAGGCCAATGGAATATTATGACCAGAACCAGGGACTGATCTTATACAGAACAAAACTGATCGGCCATCGCAGCGGTAAATTAAAAATATGGGAGCCGCATGATTATGCACTGGTATTTCTGAACGGAAAATTCATTGATACGGTTTATCGCGATGGCGGAGATTGGACCGTTGACCTGCCTAAAACTAATAGCGAAAACATAACCCTGGATATCCTGGTAGAAGGAATGGGACATATTAATTTTGCGCAATTCATGATCGCCAAAGCCGCAAACCAAGCTCGAACTGTTGATGAAAGAAAAGGCATTTTCTTTAAAGGCAATTTTATCCTGAATGAAACAGGTGATACTTATTTCGACCTTAGCCATTACAGCAAAGGAATGGTTTATGTGAATGGCCATAACCTTGGCAGACACTGGAATGTTGGCCCGCAACAGAGACTATATTGCCCTGCGGGCTGGCTAAAAAAAGGGAATAACGAGATCATCGTTTTCGACCTGCTGCAACAGGATGCCAAAGAGATCAAAACATTTAAAACACTGGAATGATGAAAAGAATTATTTTATCAACGCTGCTGCTTATTTCGTTTTCCGCATTTTCGCAAAAGGCTGAGAACATCATTATTATTACAACCGATGGCTTAAGATGGCAGGAAGTTTTTGGGGGTATGGATAGTGCTATTGCCAATAATAAAAAATTCAACCAGGATGATAGTGCGGTGATATTTAAAAAATACTGGGCGGCAGATCCAATAGAAAGAAGAAAAAAATTAATGCCTTTCTTCTGGAGTGGTTTGGAGAAGAACGGGCAGTTGTATGGTAACAGGAATTTTAATAACAAAGTAGATAATGCTAATCGTTACTGGTTCTCCTATCCCGGCTACAGCGAGATCTTTACCGGGTACCCTGATACACTTGTTAACAGCAACGATTATAAACCCAACCCGCATACAACGCTAACAGAATTTTTAAATCGGCAGCCAAAGTATAAAAACAAAGTAGCAGCATTTGGCGCCTGGGATGCTTTTGACAGGATATTGAATGAAGGAAGAAGCGGCGTACCTGTTTATTCTGCCTTTGATAATTTCGGCGGATCGAACCCAACGGCAACTGAAAAATTATTAAACGCTTTATCAAAAGATGCATACCGGCCGTTTGGCGAAGCGGAATGCCTTGATGTTTTCACTCACTATGCCGCATTTGATTACCTGAAAACAAAAAAACCAAAAGTATTATACATCTCTTATGGCGAAACAGATGAGTGGGCGCACAGCGGGCACTACAGGGATTACCTGAACGCAGCACACATCGTTGACAAATGGATAGAGGACCTTTGGAATTATATACAGTCTGATCCTTTTTATAAAAACAAAACGGCCATATTTTTCACAACAGATCATGGCCGTGGTGATGCGAAAAAAGAAGAATGGACAAGCCATAACAATAAAATAAACGACGCTTACCAGATATGGTTTGCAACAATGGGGCCCGGTATAAAAGCCAAAGGTGAAGTAAAGACATCGCAACAGTCATATCAAAAACAGTTTGCACAAACCATGGCCAATATGTTGGGACTGGAATTTAAACCTGAACACCCGGTTGGAGAAAAAATAGACCTTAACCGGGATTAAATTCAAGCAGCCGTTCCAATAACACAATTTGATTGGCTGCCCGGTTAAAATTATGCCCTTCATACCTGGCGCCATAATAACGGTCATTATTAATATGATCTGTTAAGAAACGCAAGGCCTGCATGTAGATCATGAATTTACCTGCATAGTGAAAATATTTTTTTTCGAGGTCATCGAGTTCGTGTTTCATTTCTGATAAATACCCTTCAACTATTGCGTCATAGAACTCCCTCCGTACCATTATTTTTGAAAGATCATTTTCTTCTTCACTCACGGGAGATAAATAAGTACGCATCATATCTCCAACATCACTGATGAAAAAACCGGGCATCACAGTATCAAGGTCGATCACACACAACCCTTTGCCAGCCTCGTCAAACAATATGTTGCTGATCTTTGTATCATGGTGTGTGCATCTTAGTGTGAGGTTCAGCTTACAGAATTCAAATTCATCTGCAATGTTCTTTTGCCGGATGATAAACCTTATCAGTTCTTTTGATCCTTCAATGCGTTCCTGGTGACCGGTTTTCAAAGCTTCTTCAAATTGACCATAGCGTAAACCAAGGTCATGGAAATGTGGCAGGGTGATCTTTAATTGTGCAACATCAAGCCCGGATAGCAGCCTGCTGAACCTGCCAAATTGTTTTGCTGCTTCATAAGCCTGTCCGGGCCTTTCAACCGTATCAATGGTATGAGCGTCTTTTACAAAAGGGAACATGCGGAAATAACCTTCCGCGTTTTTAACCATGTCTTTACCATCGGTCGTTTGCACAGGTGTTACAAAAAAATAACCTGGGTGATATTGCTGCAAATGGCAAGACATCAACCTTATATTAAATGCAATGTCTTCCGGCGATTTAAAAATAGCATCATTGATCTTCTGCAAAACATATCTTTCTTTCACCATTTCCACCAGCCATGTTGTATTTATCAATCCATTGCCGAGCGGCCGGATAGTACAATCGCTGTCATCAAGGCCGTATTGCAATAAAATATTCCTCATAATCCGCTAAATTCGCACAATTTGTGTAATTCGTGTAACCAGTGCAACTAAGAGAAGAAATACTAAAAGAACATTCCAAAGCCCAGTGTACAAAGATCGTGAAATGGGTAGGCAGGGATCAAAAGCGCTTCAATGAATTGTTTGACCTGTTCCTGCATGATGAATACCGGGTTGTGCAAAGAGCTGCATGGCCCGTGGGTTATTGCGTGATCGCTCATCCTGTCTTTATAAGCAAACACTGGAAAGAACTGATCAGTAATCTTAAGAAACCAGGTTTGCACATGCTGTCAAACGTAACAGCATCCGTTTAATGGAAGATGTGGAGATCCCGGAAAAATACCATGGTGAGATCATGGACATCTGTTTTAAATACCTGGAATCACCAACAGAAGCACTAGCCGTGAAAGTATTCTCTATGAGCGTATTGGGTAAGCTTGCAAAGAAATATCCTGAGATCATGCAGGAATTGAAATTACTGATAGAAGACCAGCTACCGCGCCAAACAGCGGGGTTCAGAAGCAGGGCTAAAAAAATTTTAAAATGATTGAAACAACCCTGGCAGCATAAGATTGACAGGATTTTTCATACATTCACATACGGTATTATTTTACCGGCCAAAATAAACTAATATGAGAACAATTACACAGTGTACAAAATTCATTCTTTGTTCAGCAATTTTATCATTTGTAGTTATAACAACCAATGCCCAGGCTGAAGAGGCCAAAAACCTACCCAATTTCCTGCTGCCCGAGTTTTCAAGCGGTATAATAAAATTTAAATCAGGCGAGACCAAAACAGCTATTATTAATTACAATACCGTTGACCAGGAAGTGGTTTTTCAGCAAAAAGACGGTTACATGGTACTGGATGATCCCGGACAGATAGACACCATTTTTGTGGCAAACAAAACCTTAGTTCCTTTCAATAAGGTTTTTTATGAACTGGTTGTGACCGGCCCCCTGACATTGTTCATCCAACACAAAAGCAATGCAGAACACCAGGGAACGCCAACGGTTTTTGGCGCAAAAACATACGCAACGAATAACACGTATCCAAGGCAGGTATATGGACCTACCGGTACGATCAACCTTCGTGTACCGGATGATTTTAAGATAGTTAATGCTACTGAATACTGGGTAAGGAAAAATGGCGAAATGGACAAATTCACAACGAAGCGCCAGTTCCTAAAGATTTTTAAGGAGAGGGAAAAAGAATTAAGCAAATTCATTGACAGTAACAGCATCAGTTTCAAAAATATCTCAGACCTGGTGAAATTGTTCAATTACTGCAATGAAATTTATAGTTAAGAAGGCAGGTCAGCCAGGTTTATTTTCTTTAGTTGGTTTGGCAAAGATCAGTCGCAGATTTTGGTCCTTTGTAAAATAATTATATACCCAGTTACAAAACACAAAGAACCTGTTCTTCACGCCCAGTATCAACATGAGGTGAAGCGACATCCATATCATCCAGGCAAGAATTCCTTTGAAATGCAATTTAGGTTTCGGCATATCTACCACGGCAAGGTTCCTGCCTACGGTAGCCATGGATCCTTTATCGTTATAAACAAATTCTAAAAGTTGTCCTTTACCGCTTTTCATTTCCTGCCTCCGTAAATTATTTGCCAGCATATCCGCCTGTTGCATGGCAACCGGTGCTACCTGTGGATGGCCATTGGGCCATGCAGGCTCTTCTATATAAGCCACGTCGCCAATGGCAAAAATATTTGCAGTACCTGTCACTTTACATTGCCTGTCAGTTTTTATGCGATTACCTTTTGCTACAAGATCTTTATCAATGCCTGCCGGTATATTTCCTTTGATACCCGCGGCCCAGATCACCAGCCTGGTTACAATGGTTTCACCGCTTTGCAGCGTGACCTTCTCTCCATCATACTCTTTTAACAAAGTATTGGTCAGTACGGTTACGCCCATTTTTTCCAGGTATCTTTTTGATTCTTCACTGCTTTTTTCACTCATGGTACCCAATGTTTTGGCCGTGCCTTCCAGCAAATAGATCTTCATCCTGCTAAAATCAAGTCCGGGGTAATCTTTTGGCAATACAAACCTTTTCATGTCTGCAATGGCACCACTCAACTCCACACCTGTTGGTCCGCCCCCAACCACCACAATATTCATCAACTGATCTATGGCCTGCTCATCATTTGTATTTATCGCCGTTTCAAAATTCTGTAATATCTTATAACGCAGCTGCAATGCTTCAAGCGTACTCTTCATTGGCAGTGCATGTTTTTGCAGGTTATGGTTGCCAAAAAAATTGGTATCGGCGCCGGTTGCGATCACCAATGCATCGTAACCAAATTCACCAATACCGGTAACCACTTTATTTTGCGTGGAAAGTATCTCCGTTACTTCTGCCATCCTGAACCGGACGTTATTGCTGTTGTGAAAGACCTTGCGCAAGGGAAAAGAAATATTGCTGGCATCCAGGCCCGCCGTAGCAACCTGGTAAAACAGCGGCTGGAACTGGTGAAAATTGAATTTATCGATCAGTGTAATATCAAAACCGGGTTTGTTACTGAGTTTGCGGGCGAGCCTTAAACCCCCGAACCCGCCGCCTAAGATCACTAATTTCATGTGCTTGTATTTTCAGCACAAAGATATGTAATTTTCAGTAAATACTGAAAATATAAAAACCCCCTCCGCCCCCTAAAGGGGGAACCAGAAAGAGAATAATTATTCCGCCGCTTCTCCTATAATAAAAAAAGTGAGTTCTTTAAATATGCGTACGCTAAAGTTCCCCTTTCAGGGGGCGGAGGGGGTTAATAAAGCACCCGCACTTTTATTGTGGCCTTCACTTTTTTCAATAATGCCACTGCATTTTTACTCAGGTTCTTATTTACATCCAAAACCACGTACCCTATCGCGTCATTCGTTTTAAGGTATTGTCCCACGATATTTATTTTATGCTTGCTCAATTGTGTATTGATCTCGGAAAGCACACCGGGTACATTATTATGTATGTGCAGTATGCGGTGAGTGCCTTCCTGCGGCGGCAATGACAATGCCGGTATGCTGTGAGAACCCGTACTTATGCCTTTTTCCAGGTAATTAAATAATTTGTTGCTCACGTCATCACCAATATTATGTTGCGCCTCCTGTGTACTTCCGCCAATATGCGGCGTTAGCAATACATTACTCAGCCCCTGCAATGGCGTGGAAAATGTATCTCCATTCTTTTCGGGTTCTACAGGAAACACATCAACAGCAGCGCCACCCAGTTGTCCTTCCTGCAAGGCTTTGCGCAGTACTTCCAGGTCAACCACTTCTCCCCTTGCATAGTTAATGAGGATGCTGCCTTTCTTAAAATATTTAATAGTGATTTTATTTACGAGATTTTTTGTGCTCGGCAATTCAGGTACGTGCAGGGTAACAATATCAGACTTGCATACCACATCTCTAAAACTTTTCCTGTCTTCTGCATTTCCGAGGGGTAACTTTGTTTCTGTATCATAAAAGATCACTTTCATACCCAGGCTTTCCGCCAATATGCTTACCTGTTTGCCAATATTACCATAGCCGATTATGCCGAGTGTCTTACCCCTCAGCTCGTAACTTCCGCTGGCTTCTTTTTCCCATCTTCCTTCGTGTGCAGCTTTATTTTTATCGATCACTTTGCGTATAAGCATAATTGATGCGCCAATGACCAGTTCTGCCACGCTCCTGGTATTGCTGTATGGCGCATTAAAA
>DATHEH010000418.1:0-3289 GCA_035318685.1 Ferruginibacter sp. | reverse complement strand
TTTTAATTCTTAATTAATATAGCTTCGTGTATTGATTTCAACAACTAATGCAGCAATTCCTGCAACTGCTGCAGTTTCATTTAATTTTTGGGATAAGAGTATTTAGGTTTACCATCAGCTGCCGCCGTAAACGGTAGTTTTCCAATATACCTGTTCAATATCCTAAAAACCAATTTATGAGATCCAGTTCCATCTGCCTTTTTGTTTTCTTTTTATCCGTCTTCACACCGGCTGCACAATTATGCTGTCAATGTTTAACGGCGCCCACAGCCACATGCACCAATACTGAGCCCCTGGTTGTTGACGGCGAAACATTGCATCTCAATACCAGCAAATGGTATTATGGCCCTACGGTTGTTTTTAATCAACTCAGCCTGAATGGCGGCACACTGGTGGTTTGCGGCAATCTTACCATCGACAAATTCTTCATGGATTCGGGAAAGGTATTTGTACAACCCGGCGGCAGACTGGTGATCGGCAACGGCATCGGCGCCGGCCTCGTTATACGTGGCAATAGTTTTTTTTATAACTATGGCACACTGGAGATCCTCCGCAACCTTTCTTTTGAAAATGGCTGGGCCTCGCCTGCAAAACCAAATGTACTTATTAATGCCACTGCCAGTTCGGTATTTAAAATGAACAACCAGTATTTCGTCATCAACAATGCCAACTCATGGTTTGTAAATAAAGGCAAGGCATTTTTTCATGGTATCATTACCGATCCGCAGGCAGCAGTGCGAAGCGTATGCCTGGGAAGAGGAAGTCAGACCGCCATGACCATTTTGATCAATAAAGTGAAGAACGCCTATTTTGCGCCTGAGCCCTATGCCTGTGTATCCGTTTCTGAATTTTCACAGATCTGGGACACGCTTACCAGCATCAATCCCTATGTACGCATGTGCCTCGGACTTACCCACCGGCTTGATTCGAGCTGTATGCCCTTCGGCTGCAAACCCTCGTGGGGAATGGCAGATATTTTCAGGGGGTGCCTCAGCTGCAGTTCCATTCATGTGTTACCAACAAGTTTTACTTCGTTTCATGCCGAAGCGAAAAGCAATGGCAATGTACTAAGCTGGGAAATGGAACATCGGGCAACAACTGCTGCATTTTTTATAGAAAGATCTGCGGATGGCCTGCAATTTCGAAACATCCATTCCATGCCTGCCGGTAAATACAGCAATACAAAAAGCTACGACTGGACAGATATGCATTCTTTCCCTGGTGAAAATTATTACCGGGTAAAATATTTGGATACTGCTTCAGGGATGACCATCTATAGTGCTGTAATTAAATTGAACAGTAAGCAATCGTCTTTGGTACTCGTTTATCCCAATCCCTTCACTGACCAGCTCTTTGTTTCCCTGGCTGAAAAGCGAACCCCGGTTGAAATGACCCTGGTCAATTCCTTTGGTACCATTGTCAGCCGGCAGTCACTGGTTTCGACTGCGGGCAAGTGGCAGGTAAAATGGCCTTCAGATTGTGCCGCCGGTATTTATATGATGGTCATTAAGGCAGCTGGCAAAAGCTGGAATCTGAAGGTTATCAAACAATAGAAAAGCTGTTAGCGATTAGCTTCAGCATAAAAATAAAAAGATAACGGCCAGGGTTCGCGGCTAGCAGCTAATAGCTAAAAGTTAAAAGCCATGCTTAACCCATAATCAAAAATTCATGAACTGCTATTCCTTACAACTGTATATAGAAATGCAGGATGAGCTTCGACGGCTTAAACGAAATTGCAAAAATGAAATGCTGATGATCGAGGACTGCTTTAATATTACCCGAAAATACCGGGACAGGATAAGCACCCGGCTGGAAACCCATTTATTCAGATACAAAACCGAAGAAATAAAATTCTTCAAATACACCAGGCCCCTATTCATTGCAGCCATGGAATACTACAGCTTACAGTACCAGGCCGTTTTATTCAGGCCTTCAGCTGATGAAGATGAACTCATCCTGTACTGGATGCAGCAATTAAAACGTGTGGAAACTTTTTATAAGCGCCACGAAGGATTCTATAAGTATTATACCCGCGGGCAAACAGAATATGACCATATTTATTTTGCCCGGCCGGTAAGCCATAATGATCCCGTTGCGAAAGTTGTTCCGGGTAAAAAATGTTTCGAATCGTACCAGCATACCGCGGCGCTGATCATCGGCTACCGGCAATACCGGCTTTATGCGGAAAGGGAATTGAACAGGTTGTTGCAGGAAGTAAAGATTTAGTTGCCGGCGCAGTTATGGTATAAGAAACCAACTTTTTGCCGTAGCCGATACCCGCTCCCGCTTGCGGCCAGCCTTGCAAACAAAAAAGTGTTTACACATTTTTTGTTTACAAATTTAAGCCAAGGACAAAAAAAGGTGCCAGTGTCCCATTTTAAAAGCCCACCCTACCTACAGCTATTTGTAATAAAATATCTTGTAATAAAAAAAATTATTTTACAATAACGTCTATTACAACCTTAACCGGGCCGGGTGGTTGTTCGGAGACCCCGTCGAAAATCCACGCGAGACATACCTCCAATTTGAAGAATCATAGCACGTTTCACATTTCAAATAAAATTTTGTTCCTTTAGTCCGCAGCACACGCAGAAAAATCAAAACTATGACAGAAAATTCCAGGAACCCTAAATTGAATAAGTATAAAAGCCTGCATCTGTGTAAGGATTATTGGGGGTGATCTTTCAGATAACGCGTGGTCTGTTCATATACATTACCGGACAGGTACCGCCTGGGATGTCTAACAGGAGCTTTCCCCTTTCATAAATAAATACAGGGTAGAGAAAGCAAAAGAATTACTCTGAGAGAGTGGCCATAGTTTGGCATTATTATTAAATTATTTAAAACACAAAAAATAAAAAGACATGAATCCAAACAAAGTTCTTTGGGAAAAAGGAGATTTTACCCAGCTTGCAAAAACAATGCGTGAAAGCGGAGAAGCATTGGTAGCTTCACTAGGCATCACAAAAGACCTTAAAGTCCTCGACCTTGGCTGCGGGGATGGCACTACTGCGATACCCGAGGCAAAACTGGGCGCAACCGTTTTAGGTGTAGACATCGCCAGCAACCTTGTTGCCGCAGGAAACAAAAGGGTTAAAGAAGAAGGACTGAGCAATATCAGTTTCCGGGAAGGTGATGCAACCGATCTTGCCGGCCTGGAAGATAAAAGCTTCGATCTTGTTGTTACCATCTTTGGCGCCATGTTCGCGCCGAAGCCATTTGATGTAGCCAGGGAAATGGTACGTGTTACCAAACCCGGGGGAAGAATTGTGATGGGCAACTGGATCCC
>DATHEH010000417.1:0-5467 GCA_035318685.1 Ferruginibacter sp. | reverse complement strand
CGAGAATGAGACATACAAACAGGTAGCCAGCCTTTTGTTATTCAATACATTTATATCACCGGACCAGCAGGGTCTTTTAACCGGGGGTAATACCATCGGTCTTGCCACCAGTACCATCGGCGGTATAGTATCCGGCTGGCTCACCAACCTTTTTAACAAGGAACTTGAGAAGGCAACCAATGGTGCGCTTTCAACTTATTTTGACATCAGTTCCAGCTTCGACCTTCAAAATAAAGCTGCGCTTTTGCAGGGTAATTTAAGTGCGGGTGTAAAGATCACTTTAACGAGCAGGCTGATAGTTTTAATTGGCGGTAACCTCGATTATAATAATCCATACGCACAGTTAAATAAAAGAGGATTGTTAACGCCTGATATCAATATAGAGTGGTCGCTGAATAATGACGGTTCTTTAAAAGTTGTGGGCTTCAACCGTACCAGTGTGG
Organism: Ferruginibacter sp.; assembly: GCA_035318685.1. Taxonomy (GTDB): domain Bacteria; phylum Bacteroidota; class Bacteroidia; order Chitinophagales; family Chitinophagaceae; genus Ferruginibacter. The sequence goes on along the minus strand of DATHEH010000417.1, from coordinate 5,024 downwards.
ATCTTACGCAGGGACAAAGGAACAGGTCGGGTGTTAAATTATCTTACCGCAAGGATTTCGACAGGTTCTCCGACATCTTCGCTCCCAGTGAAGAGAAAAAAAGAAAAAGACTTTTAAGAAAAGAAGCCAAAAAGGAAGATTAATTTATAAGCCGTTCAATATCTCATGTCCAAGCTTATCCCTTTTTGTTTTTAAATACTTTTCGTTATGTGGATTGGAACTTATTTCAATAGGTACATTATTAACCACCTCTAAACCATAACCCAAAAGGCCCGCACGTTTACGTGGGTTGTTGCTCATCAATTTCATTTTGCTTACCCCCAGGTGCCTTAAGATCTGTGCGCCCACACCATAATCCCTTTCATCCATATCAAATCCAAGTTCCAGGTTGGCCTCCACAGTGTCTCTGCCCTGCTCCTGTAATTTATATGCTTTAAGTTTATTGATCAGGCCAATGCCCCGGCCTTCCTGGTTCATATATAATACAACGCCCTTGCCGGCATCTTCCACCATTTTCATGGCGTGATGCAACTGGTCACCGCAATCACAGCGAAGTGAGCCCAGGATATCTCCCGTCATACAACTGCTGTGCACCCTTACCAATACGGGTTCATTCTTTTTCCATTCACCTTTCTTCAAAGCCATGTGTATCTCCCCGGTATTCAATTGTTCAAATGCGATCAATTCGAAAACGCCAAACCGTGTTGGAAGTTGAACCCTCACTTCCTCCCTGATCAATGTTTCTTCTCTTAACCGATATTCTATAAGGTCTTTGATAGAAATAAGCTTCAGGTCAAATTTTTTGGCGATCTCCTTTAACTCCGGGAGACGTGCCATTGTTCCATCTTCGTTCATGATCTCCACCAATACACCTGCAGGTGCAAAGCCCGCCAACCTGGCCATATCTATGGTAGCTTCTGTATGTCCTGATCGGCGTAACACCCCGCCTTTTTTTGCCCGTAAAGGGAAAATATGCCCGGGACGTCCCAGGTCCTCCGGCTTTGTATCGGGGTTAACCAGTGCCTGTATCGTCTTCGACCTGTCTGATGCTGAAATACCGGTGGTACAACCGTGGCCAAGCAGGTCAATACTTACGGTAAAAGCTGTTTCGTGTAAAGAGGTATTATTAACCACCATGGGCTGCAACTGCAGTTCATTGCAACGATCCTCGCTCAAAGGGGCACAGATCAGTCCCCTGCCATGCCTGCTCATGAAATTTATGACCTCCGGGGTAACATTATCAGCAGCTGTGATAAAATCACCCTCATTCTCACGGTCTTCATCATCAACTACTATGATCAGTTTCCCGTTCTTAATATCTTCTATTGCACTTTCAATACTATCCAGCATATAATTTATTTGTTTGGCAAAGTTAACAAGATTTGATTTTTCAGGCTTTCGGTTTTGGTAATTCTTTGTTGACGCATTGATATGAAGACCAAACGGATTTTTTCAGTGAATCGTTGTCTTGCTGCATGAAAAAAGGGACAGCACAGGATTTTTGATAATAAAACGCAAATTAAACTAATATAGCAGCACAGCGATTTACACACAACCGGGGCTGTTTTAACCTTGTTTATTTTCCATTAAGATGCAGCAAATGACAAGTAGTGATTGCCTAACATTTTCATAATGATATTTTGTTAATAAAACTGGCTGTTATTAGCCATTTTTTCGCTTTCTTTGTCGTCGTAAAACCAAACTAATATGAATTTCAAGAAAATTTTACCACTATTATTTATTTTGTTTGCAATTCCGGTTTTGCTGGATGCCCAGGTAACTACCAGCAGTATTTCGGGTAGTATCAAGCAGTCCAGCGGAGAAGGGCTGTCGGGTGCAACAATTACCGCAATACATGTGCCTTCAGGTGCCAGATACCAGACCATATCAACCAAGAGTGGTTCCTTTACGCTACCGGGTTTGCGCCCGGGTGGCCCGTACACGGTAAGCGCCGAGTTCGTGGGCCTGAGAAGGCAGGATATAACTGATGTAGTGCTCACTTTAGGTGATGATTACAGTATGAATTTAACGATGGTACCTTCTACCACTACACTTACAGAAGTTGTGGTGTCGGGAGGAAGGGCTGCCTCCAATATCAAAACAGGTGCTTCTACCAACGTTGGTCAGCGCCAGATCAATACACTGCCAACTATTACACGGAATATCACTGATTTTACCCGTCTTACCCCCCAGGCTAATGGTAATAATATTGCGGGAAGGGATGGAAGGTATAATAACTTTACTGTGGATGGCGCCAACCTCAACAACAATTTTGGTTTAAGTACCGACCCGCTGCCGGGTGGTAACAGCCAGCCGATATCATTGGATGCGATCGAAGAAGTTAGTGTGAACATAGCTCCTGCTGACGTAAGGCAATCAAACTTTACAGGTGCCAATATTGCCAGCATTACAAAAAGCGGCAGTAACATTTTCAAAGCAACGGTCTTTGGTTTTTTCAAGGACCAGAGTTTTATCGGAACCAGGGTACTTGACTCAAAATTACCCAAACAACCCGAATCAAAGAGCACCGTATATGGCGCCAGTGTAGGAGGGCCAATCATCAAGAACAAATTATTCTTCTTTGTGAATGGGGAACAGGAAACAAGAGTGGCTCCGCCGTTAACATCTTTCAGGCCTAAAGGCGGATCTGGCGGAGGAAACGTTTCCAATGTACATATAGATTCCCTGAGGAGATTTTCTGATTCCCTGAGAAGCAAGTATGGATATGAAACCGGCAGCTATGATGGATTACCAAATGCCAATATCAAAAATTACAAGATACTTGCCCGCATAGACTGGAACATCAACACTACGCATAAGCTTACAGTAAAATACAGCCGCATGGTGGGTGATGATGACAGGCTGATGTCTAGTAGTGTTCCAAATGGTGCACAGGCCGGCGGACCAAATACCTGGGCAGCGACCAACCGTTTTTCAACAAATGGTATGTCTTTCGCTAATTCACAATACAGCTTCAGGGATATCGTACAATCAGCATCACTTGAAATAAACAGTAACTGGAAGGGTAAGTTCTCTAACCAGATCATTGCTACCGGAACAAAGATCCAGACAACGAGGTCTACTCCCGGTGGTGTATTCCCGTTCATTGATATAATGGGCGATCCTAACACACCCGGTGCTACATATGCCAGTGGCGCAAAGCAAACCTATATGAGTGCGGGGCAGGAAAATTTTTCCAATAACAACGAGGTAAAGAATGATATCTACAACATCACGGACAATTTCAATTATTATACCGGCAAACATACACTAACATTGGGAGGTACTTATGAATACCAGTACGTAGGTAACATGTTCATGCCCGGATCACAGAGCTATTATGCTTTTGGTTCTTTACAGGAATTCTTCACCCCGGGTGCACACCCTATCGGTTATACATATACATTCTCGAGAATTCCGGGAAAAGAAAAAGTGTATTCAGCTGAAATGAAAGTCGGCCAATTGGGTATATACGCACAGGATGAGGTTAACATCACACCAAGGTTGAAACTGATCGTAGGATTAAGGGTTGATAAACCTGTTTATCCAAGCCAGCCTTTGGAAAATCCCGCCATCACAGCTTTAACCTTCCCTGACAGGTATGGTAAGCCTACGCATTACTCTACAGGCATGTGGCCTAAAGCAACTTTGTATTATTCACCAAGGATAAATGTGCGTTGGGACATGAATGGTGATAAGAGTATGATCGTAAGGGTGGGTACCGGCGTATTCACTGGTAAAATCCCATTTGTGTATTTGACCAATATGCCAACAAACAGCGGTATGTACCAGGTAAGTGCTATAGCCACAGCCGCACAACTTAATCAAATAACTTTCAGCACGACGCCAAATGCATGGCAATCGTTATTTCCTGTAAGTGCTCCGGCACCTAACACAGCCGGGTTTGTTTTAATTGATAAAAAATACAAGTTCCCTCAGGTTTGGAGAACAAACCTGGGTTTCGACAAAAGGATCGGAAGGAACTGGACCCTGACCATGGATGCCCTTTACACCAAGGACATGAATGCAACAGTTATGCGTAATGCCAATGAACTTGTTCCTACAGGAACTGTTAATCTTGGAGGATCAACAAGGCCAAGCTTTATTGCAAACACAAACGCAGCACGCAGGCTTTACCCGGCTTATGCCAACGCAATAATTCTTGAAAATAATAATGCCGGCGGATCATTCTCTATTACCGCACAGGTATCTAAGTCTTTCGTGAAAGGATTTTATGCCTCACTTGCTTATACCTACAGTATGGCTCTTGATGTGACAGCCAACCCGGGTTCAACAGCTTCTTCTACATGGGGCTTTAATAATACATCCGGAACGCAGAATACAAAAGAATTGTCTTATTCATCTTTTGCTGTTCCGCACCGTATCCTTGGAACCTTTTCTTACAGGAAAGAATTCGTTAAACACCTGGGTACAACATTCTCTTTATATTATGAAGGTTCACAACAACAGGGTGGCCGCTTTAGTTATATCTACGGTGGAGCGGGAGGAACTGCGCCTGCCGGCTTTTCTAACGGAGCCGACATCAATTATGACGGAAACAGCTCTGACCTGATGTATATACCCAGGAATCCAGGTGAGATCACTTTCATACCATTGACCGTTGGTTCCGGCCCTACTGCAGTAACTTATACAGCGCAACAGCAAAGCGATGCTTTCTTTGCATATGTTGAGCAGGATAAATACCTGAAAAAACATAAAGGAATGGTTGCTGAAAGAAATGGCGTGTTGTATCCTTTCTATCACAGGGTGGACATGAAATTCATACAAGACATATTTACCAATATAGGTAGCAGGCGTATTACACTGCAATTCACTGCGGATTGCACAAACTTCCTGAACCTGGTGAACAGGGATTGGGGTGTGCGTGATTTCTTTACTGTTAGCAATCCATTAAGGGCAACCAAAAATGCTACTACCGGTGAAGTAAGGTACCAACTGGCAACCTATACTCCAAACAACGCAACTGCGCCAATCCTGGTTGACAAAACCTTTATCAGCAGTAA
>DATHEH010000416.1:0-2133 GCA_035318685.1 Ferruginibacter sp. | reverse complement strand
GGCTGGTACAATTCCCCTTTAACAGGATCAGTGAATTTATAACGGATAGGTTTAATGAATTTAAATTCTTCCCCCTCTACATTCATGCTGAATTGCACACTCAAAGGATCGCTTTCTCCCTTGCCTATGTGTTGCTGGTCGGTAACGTTGAAGCTTCCCTTATCCATTGCATTCTCCAGCCAGTATGGCTGTGTAAGTTTTGTACCGGGCTTAATGAGCATACTGTATGTCTTTACCGAATTCACATTTTTCTTTAACTGGTCAAAGATCACAAAGTCATCATTTAAAAAAGCATCAGCACTTAATATATTAGCGCCGGACCTGTTATTAACAACTAAGTTCAATCTTAAACTATCTCCCTCGGTAACATACTGCGAACTAGTAGTAGCATCCAGGAATAATCCGCTGCAGTTTTGTACCAGGTTTTTAATTTCATTCAATTTTTGTTCTTTCCAATAAACGTCATTGAGCCCTTCTAAATTTTTATAAAGTTTTACCAAGGCAGGTACCGATCTTTCGGGGTGTTCTAATTCAAATTTCCCGGTGATAGTGTTAACTGTATTGGCCAAACCTGCGTCTTTAGCTCTTTTCCAGCTAACATCAATATTGTCCATCAGGTCCTTAACAGGCGCCTCTCCTTTTACAGTTTTAAAATATTCTATCACGCTTCCTCTTTGTGAAGGCACGCCAAAGCCCTGGCTTTTGTGCTGGCTTCGGCTCGCTGCAGCTATCTCGCCATAGCTTTTACCTAAGATCGGATTGTAATCGCCGCAATCCAGTTTGAACTGGTCTTCTCTTTGTGCATTTGTTCCGCCAAAATTGAATGTGTTCCAAAGCAAACGCTTTGCCTGCCAAACGGTAACACCATGCTTGAATTGTTCAGGAAATTTTGTTGGATCGGCAGCAGCATCAAATGCTTCACCCGCCAGTATTGCCGAAGCCGTATGATGGCCATGGCCACCTTCGCCGGTTGTGGGGAACCGTGTAATGATAACATCAGGCCGGAATTTGCGGATGACCCAAACCACATCACTTAATATTTTATCATGGTCCCAGGTACGCATGGTCTCTTCCGGGCTTTTACTATAACCAAAATCAAATGCACGGCTGAAGAACTGTTCTGCGCCATCGATCCTTCTTGCAGCAAGTAATTCCTGTGTGCGGATCAATCCAAGATCAACGCCCTGCTCATCGCCAATTAAATTCTGCCCCCCGTCTCCCCTTGTTAAACTTAAATAACCGGTGCGGTATAATTTTTCATTTGCCAGGTAAGCCAGTAACCGGGTATTCTCATCATCAGGGTGCGCCGCTACATATAACACGGAGCCAAGTACGTTCAGTTTTTTTAATTGTAATAATATTTCGGAAGAAGTGTATGACCTCGGAGCCTGTGCGGAGATAATTAAAAATGAAAAATTAAAAATTAAAAATGAGGTGATCAATTTCTTAAGCATGTTCAATAGTTTAAAGCTTTAATTCTTAATTAATATTATTGGCCTACTAAAAAAACCGCGTTCGCCAAAAGCAATTTGCCATTCTCCCAAAAACTTCGAAAGATCGGGTCATCGGCAAAGAAGATCACCGAGCCTGCGCCCATGGAAACCACGCCTATTGCGGTACCGTCTTTGATCTTTTCTTTTACGGTATTGCCTACAAAGCCTGCCACCTGGTTATTTTTTTTAACGACCCCTACATTCCAGCCGTCTTTCATGAAATCATACAGGTTGTCATTTAGTTTCACCGCGAAATAAATATCAGGATACCCAAATGCAAGCGGGTGAGAATTATCCATCTCCAGTTTATAAATGGCGCCGGGTATATTATTTACAATACCGTCTCTGTCCCTGTTCTCGTATTTACGCAGACTGGCATAAGGATTTTTAGTTCCACTGTCCTCCTCACTTTTTTTCAGCTTAATACCCCATTCGCCGCTGGCCATTTGTGCCGCAGCGCTCTCTATGGCAATGAGTTTGCCACCCTCCTTCACCCATGTTTTGAGCTCATTGGCACCATCCTTATCTGACAGGAATTTGTAAAAACCGCCCGGCATGATCAGCACGTCAATATTTTTCCAGTTAACGCCGGCAATATCATCGGCATTAATTAAAGTGATGGGATAACCCAGTTGCTGGT
>DATHEH010000415.1:0-7569 GCA_035318685.1 Ferruginibacter sp. | reverse complement strand
TCCCATTATCATCTTTTTCACGGAGGTCATTTATGTGGATCGTGACTTTTTTATTTAAAAAGGAAAGTTCTCTTAAACGTCCTTCCAGTATTTCCCGGTTATAAACGCTTGCGATAAAAATAGAAAGATCAGGCCAGAATTGAACGGTAGTACCATGATCATCAGATTTGCCTATCTCCCTCACCGGGTATTTGGGTATACCCGTTGCATATTCCTGTTCAAACATTTTACCGTCACGCTTTACAACCACATGCAATTTGCTGCTCAATGCATTCACACAACTTACACCCACCCCGTGCAAACCACCGGATACCTTATAAGAATCTTTGTCAAACTTACCCCCGGCGTGTAAAACGGTCATTACCACTTCAAGGGCGCTCCTGTTCTCCTTGGTATGCATACCCGTAGGTATACCGCGGCCGTCATCTTCCACGGTGATGGAATTATCTTCATTAATGGTTACGGTAATATTCTTACAATGACCGGCAAGTGCCTCATCAATGGAATTATCCACTACCTCGTAAACCAGGTGATGTAAACCTTTTACTCCTATATCTCCAATGTACATGGCGGGGCGCTTACGAACCGCTTCTAAACCTTCTAAAACCTGGATGCTATCGGCGCCATAAGCATTGGTGGCGGGGGTTGGAACTACTGCTGTTTCTGTGCTCATAAATTCGTGCTAAATCTCTTTATAATTATCAATTTCGAGATTCCTGCAAATGTACGAAAAATCAAGGGTTTCAGGCAAAAAAACAGCCTTTATTTTGCCGCTTTTTTGCAAAAACTTTTGCAGCTATAAAACCCCACACATGGCAGGTGCTTTTAAGCAATTACCATACCTGCCTCAGGCTATGCTTTCTTTAATTCAATGTTTAAACTTTCTGTCGTATATTTGCATCGAAAATTTTCAATGCATCAGCAAACAGACATATTAAGTATCGCTCATAAGCAACCGTTGTTACAGGAAGACCTGGATACACTATTGCATATTGACCGTGCGGTTCCCGGCTCGGTGCATTATTCCATTAAACGTTACCGCAGGCAGCCACAGTGGAATATTGATGACACAGGTATATTGGTTTACCATGTTGAAAAAAATAATCCTGCTGCCAATTACCTTGAACTGAAATTTTGTGTGAGTGGCAATGTGTATTGCAGGCAAAAACAAACCGAGTGTGATTTTTGCAAATTCAATACCTCTAAAAGTTGTATTGAAAAGGTAGAAAGTGTAGATGTGCTCAGTTTTAGCTTTAAGCCAAATTACCTGACACAGTTCACCAATAACAGCACGCAGACCAGTTTAACAGAGGACGTGCTTTCTTTTACACATCGTAGTTCTTTTTCCAAACAACTGCCGCTTTGCGGAAAAACCAGGACAGCTATTGAAGCATTACTGAACCATACCTATACCGATACCCGGGAAAACATTTTCATTAATGCGCAAACACAGATACTGTTATTGTATAGTATGGATTGCATGCTGGGCGATAAAGAAACAGCTTTTACCTGCAAATTCTTGTCCAATGCTGAAGACAGGGAAAAGATCATCAAAGCCCGGGAAGTATTATTGCAACATATTGGCGAACCCATTACCATTAAGGCGCTCAGCCGTAAAGTTGCCATCAATGAATGCTATTTAAAAAAAGGATTTAAAGAGATCTTTGGCACAACCATTTTTGATTTCTATCAAAGCCAGCGTATGGAACACGCCAAGTACCTTTTATACGACAAAGGATTAAGCGTAACCGAAGTTTCCTTACTGCTGGGCTATTCTTCCATCTCTCATTTCAGTACTGCTTTTAAAAAGCACACAGGTATTAAGCCCTGCGAATTACTACTGCGTTAGTTCAGCCCTTTCTTACTTTCTCCAATATCTTGCTAAAAAAGTTTCAGTAAAACTATGACCTTCATCATCCGGTTCACTGATCTTCCTTCGTGCACCTGTCATAGTTTGGTAAAACATCGCATCAATTTTATTTGATGACATTTTCATGATAAATCCTCATCATCGTTGAAGCAATTTTGCCGTAACAAAACTTTTTATGCAAAACGTTACCAAAAACTTTCTTATTCTGTCAGCTTTTTTTACCCCCGTTTTTTCTTTTGCCCAGCAGGACTCGGGGAAAGTAAAGAACCTGGAAGAAGTAGTTATTACCGGTCAGTACAAACCACAATCTTTAAAGAATTCTGTTTACCAGGTTCGTGTAATTAACAGTGAGCGCATCCGATTAAGCGGCGCTACCAAAGTACAGCAGGTGCTGAACAACCAGCTGGGCTTCAGGTTCAGTAACGATAATACCCTTGGTATTACTGACGTGCAGTTAATGGGCATGAACGGCCGGAATGTAAAGATCTTATTAGATGGTGTACCCATGGTTGACCGTGGAGATACAAGGGAGAGCCTTAACCAGGTAGATATAAACACTATTGACCGTATAGAGATCGTAGAGGGTCCCATGTCTGTTTCATATGGCTCTGATGCATTGGCCGGGGTTATCAATATCATCACAAAAAAATATTCAAAAAACAGTTTTTCTGTTATTGCAAAAGTGCAGGAAGAAACTGCAGGCAACGAATACCATCCTTTTAATTACAAGGGTGTACACACACAGAATGTAAGTGTTGATTATAATAAAAACAACTGGGGACTAACTGTTGGCGGAACACATAATGACGCTGATGGTTTTGGGGGTGATGCGTACGGCAGGGATAAATCCTGGAAGCCCAAAGAACAATGGCTGGGAAATATAAAACTTGGCTATGCCAACAGCAAATTCAATGTGTATTACAGGATTGATGCGTTGAACGAGACCATTTTAAGCAGGGGTCAGATAGGCCAGAATTACAGGGCGAAAGATCAAAAATATATTACCGGCCGCTTCATGCACCAGCTGCAGGGAGACTTCCAACTGGGTGATCAATTAAAAATGGCCAGTATCCTGTCATACACAGATTACAAGCGCAGCACAAAAACTACCATCCATGATTTTCAAAAAAATACTGATGAGCTAAGCTTTGCACCCGGCGAGCAGGACCAGGCGAAACTCAACAGTTTTGTTTTCCGTAATACTTTCAGTTATAAGATATCAGAAAAGATCTCATTACAGCCCGGAATAGATATCAACAGTGAAAGCGCCAGCGGCGAAAGGATATCCGGTAATAAAACGATCACTGATTATGCATTGTTTGTTTCTGCGGAGATAAAACCAACCACAGCAATAAGTATCAGGCCCGGATTACGTTTTATTAAAAATTCAGTGTATGATGCTCCACCTGTTGTTCCTTCGCTGAACACAAAATTCAAACTAAGTAAAGAACTCGACCTTCGGCTTTCCTATGGCTATGGTTTCAGGGCGCCTGCTTTGCGTGAATTGTATTTCAGTTTTATTGATGTCAACCATAATCTTGTTGGTAACCCAAACCTGAAGGCGGAATATTCAAATAGTTTCAATGGTTCTTTAAGCTGGTCTCCGGCCGGCCCCGGCGCAGTAAAAATAAGCACAACAGTTGGCGGGTTTTACAATGACTTCAATAACCAGATCAGCCTCGTTCAAAATCCTTCCAATGCCAATGAATACAGCTACTATAATATTGACAAATCAAAAACAGCGGGAGGATCGTTTGATAATCGTGTGATCTATAAAAACCTGGAAGCATCCCTGGGCTTTATATACACCGCCTACTCCGCAAGCATTTACGAAGAAAAGAGTTATATCAAAGAAGACAAACGTGAATTCTTATGGACACCGGAGATCAATTCAAACATCATTTACAATATCAGCAGGATCAAAACTTCAGTTGGGTTTTTCTACAAATTTGTTGGAACCAAACCTGCATTTGTAACAGGAACGTTGAATAACCAGCCGGCTGTTATACTTACAGAAACGTCATCTTATCACCTGGCTGACCTGACAGCTACAACGATCATCAATAAATATATCAGTACCAACATTGGTGTAAAGAACCTGTTTGACGTGACTAATGTAGCTAACAACGCCGTTTCATCAGGCATGCACAGCAGCAGCGGTGCAAGACCTGTTGGTTATGGCCGCAGTTACTTCATTGGTTTAAATCTTCAATGGAATAAAAACTAAGATCATTTATAATTAATATAACCCAACTTATACAATGCACATACAAAAATTATTATTAGCAGCAATAACAGCAGCTGCATTCACGGCCTGCAAAAAAGATACAAATCCCGTTTTCCCTCCTTCAAACGGTTCAGAAGTAAAATTCAATGGTATCGTTGGCAGCGAGGCAGGAAGCGCAGCAGGCAATTCTGTTTACCTTGATCTGAGCACAGTTGGTACCATTGCAGTTGCGAGGGCGAGCTGGGATCTTGGCTTTTATTGCGGCACCGATTTCAGGGTCGTGCTCAATAACACAACAAGTGCAGGCATAAAAATTTTGGCAAAGAACGATCTCACAACAGTTGGCGCTGCAGATACAACAGGGTTAACACTGGCTGTAAATGCCCTGAATCCCCAACCATCTGATCTTGCCTATTTTGATAATATACAAGGCGACATAAGCCTAACTGCTATCCCCGCAGTTTCCGCTACAGACGCTTCCAATAACGTGATCATACTTAACCGTGGCACCGGTGGTGGGATCGCGGCAAGGCCCTGGATGAAATTAAGGGTGCTTAGAAATGCTGCTGGCGGTTATACAGTGCAATATGCCGGAATTACCGAAACCAGCTTCAGAACAATACAGGTGTCAAAAGACCCTTCTTACCATTTTAAATTCATCTCATTTGAAAATGGCATTGTTGATGCACAACCTGAAAAGCAAAGTTGGGACCTGGTATGGACCTATTCTGTTTTCCAGGCAAACTTTGGTGCTGGTAATGTTCCCTACAACTTCTCCGACCTGATCGCAGTTAATCATCTTTCAGGCGTAACAATAAAAGAAAAAGTATATGCTGATGCTGCTACGGCCACTGCTGCATACAATGCATTTAACAGGGATAGCGTGAATAATACAACACTGGCAACGGGGCGCTGGACGATCGGCAGCAGCTGGAGAAGTACACAACCCGCCACAGGTGCAAGAACGGATCGTTTTTATGTAATTAAAGACGCAGAAGGAAATCATTATAAATTCAAATGCCTTGCCATGGGCGTAGGTTCCGATGGCGGTACGAGAGGGAAACCTGAATTCAGGTATTCTTTGATCAAATAATTCTTAACCCATGATAAGTGCTAAGCTGTTCCATTAATGGAACAGCTTTTTCGTTATCCGTAAATGCATTTACCAAATCCGTAATCTCCCTTAATGCATAAAGCTTTCTTTTGCAATTCAAATCAAAAAAAATATATGAAGAGATTAACCGGACTGGCATTGCTGATAATATCACTGAATACTGCAACTGCACAAACTCCTGATAAGAATATCAATAAGCTTTGTGGCTGCTTTGAAGTGGAATTTAAATATGCCGAAACATTTTCGCCAAATGAAAATTATAAATTTCATGAACGGGAAACAATAAGCGGAGGGCTGGAACTGGTAATGCCCGTAGAAGTCAGTAATAAGAAGATCGTACTCCAGCACTTGCTGGTTATCACCGATTCAATGATCATTAAGCACTGGCGTGAAGACTGGACCTATGAAAACCCGGTTATCTGGAAATACCGCGGAAACAAGACATGGACCAAAGAACTGCAGGACCCCGCAGCTGTAAAAGGTAAATGGACACAATCCATATGGGAAGTTAGCGATGAGCCCCGCTACCAGGAAACAAGCGAATGGATCAATGCAAACGGGCAGAATTTCTGGTTAAACACTACTGATGCCCCCCTACCCCGCCGGGAGTACTCTGTAAGAAGTGACTATAACCTGTTGAACAGGACAAACCGCATCATAACCAATGACAATGGCTATATACATGAGCAGGATAACAAAAAGATCATCAGGGAAAATGGCACTGATAAATTACTTGTGGAGGAAAAAGGCATCAACAGTTATGTAAAAAAAGATGATAAGGAATGCGATGTGGCAAAAATATGGTGGGAGAAAAATAAATTATACTGGGAGAAAGTAAGAAGTACCTGGGAAGAAAAGATCGCCAATATCTCAACCATAAAAATGGAAACAAAGGTCAATGGAAAAGTATTACATGAATACCTGATGACCCAGGCCAAAGAATTCGCCGGGGGTAGAATTCCTGTTGCAGAATTGGACAATAAGATCAAATCTTATATCGATATGTTCCTGAATACGGGTAAGGACGTAGCTGTTAAACAATAAGGAGTGTATAGTCCTAAAAAAGGCATCCACGTTCAGCGGGTGCCTTTTTTCATTTGGGGGTGCTACTTATTTTTGTTGCAATTTCTTTTTCTTGGTCAGATATTGTGGGTCTTTCAATGGATATTCAATAACCGCAACTAGTAACACAAGGATTGGAATTTTTAAAACGGGACAACTTAGTGGTTATATGAGTTATTTAAAGTAAGACGGGAATAAGACTATTCCCGTCTTTTACCCTAATAAAACCCTAAACCAGCAAAAGTCTTTATCTAATATTTTTATTTTAGAATATTGTATGCTTGAATTCGCAGATTCAAAAGCCAATACTATGCCAAGAAATAAAAATGTGGATAACTGGAGGTAAAAATGAGTACAGATAGGGCTTTTACGTGATTTGGAGAGGGTAAAAAAAGAAGATTTACGTAAGAAAAAGACAAGATTTGACGGCAATAACTCCTATAAAAGATAAATATGAATTTTCTTTTCCAATCGGGGCTTAAAAAAAGTCCTTTATTTTCATTTGTAGGTTAAACTGGATAAACCCGTTACACCTTGTGATTTTTTGCTTCCCTTCAAAACATCCTTTCAAAACTTGGCTATCAATGCGCTTCCTGACAGGCTATTTTCATACCTTTGCACACATTTTAAATCGTGGTTAACCGGGTTTTACCCAAGCAGGAATAATTAATTATGTCAGCCAAATACAAAGAATACCAGCAATTGAATTTACCCGGGATTGGTGAAGAGATGCTGGCCAGGTGGGAACAGGATCAAACCTTTGAAAAAAGCATAGACCTGAGGGATGGAAAAACGCCTTTTGTTTTTTATGAAGGCCCCCCCAGCGCAAATGGATTACCTGGCATTCACCATGTTATCTCGAGGACACTAAAGGACCTTGTTTGCCGGTATAAGACCATGCAGGGTTTCCAGGTTAAACGCAAGGGCGGATGGGATACCCATGGCCTGCCTATTGAACTGGGGGTGGAGAAGGAATTAGGCATCACTAAGGAAGATATCGGCGTTAAAATATCGGTAGAAGATTATAATAAAAAATGCCGCGAGGTAGTAATGCGGTTCAAAGATAAGTGGGATGACATCACGCAGAAAATGGGCTATTGGGTTGACCTGAGTAACCCGTACGTGACCTTTGAAAACAATTACGTTGAAACCCTGTGGTGGTGCCTTAGTGAATTGTACAACAAAGGTTACCTGTATGAAAGCGTAAGCATACAGCCTTATTCACCGGCTGCAGGTACGGGGCTATCCTCTCACGAACTGAACCAGCCGGGAACGTATAAGGATGTGAAGGACACA
>DATHEH010000414.1:0-4422 GCA_035318685.1 Ferruginibacter sp. | reverse complement strand
TGTACTGTCTGTGCAACCAACAGCATCAATGGTTTTTAAAGTAACATTATAGCTGCCCGGTGCATTATACGTGTGGGTGAAAGGAGGAGCACTGAATGTATTCGTGATGCCATCACCAAAATCCCATATCCAACTTACGATGGGGTGTATGCCGTCATTTAAAGAGCTGTCTGCAAAAATTACCATACTGTTCTGACAGTTTCCCCCGCCAGGGATCGAAAAATATGCGGTTGGCCCGTTTATGCGTATGTATTGAACTTTCACCAGTGAATCAATACACCCGGAAATATCTGTGATGGTCAGCTTCACCGTGTACAATCCCGCATTTACATAGGTATGGGTGATATTAGTACCTGCGCCTGTGGACCCATCCCCAAAATCCCATTCATACAGTGCGATGGTGCCGGGTGTATTGCCGATAGCCGTGAAGATGGTTGAACTGTTCCTGCAGATCACTGTATCGGTCGCATTGAAATCTGCAACCTCGTCAACGATCCTGACCGTTCTCCAGGTTGTGTCCGGACAACCCGTGAGGTGATTGATAACCACCAATCTTATAGCATAGGTTCCTGTGCTTGCGTAGGTATGGGTATTGTTTTGTAAAATGGAAGTGGCGCCGTCACCAAAATCCCAGTGCCATTCATCAGCCCCGATGGAATTATCTCCGAATGTTACAGTTTTTGGTGAAGCGCAGACAAAAGCAGTTGTAAAGATGGCGATTGGCGGGCTGATGTGAACATAGTTGATAAATGTAATAGTATCCGGGCAACTGTTATTCCAAACGATCAGCCGGATATTAAAATACCCTGTGTCTTCATAATGATGACTCGGGTTTTGTTGTGTGGAAGTTCCGCCATCACCAAAGTCCCATAGCCATTGTGTTGCACCGCCGGTTGATAGATCGATAAAATTAACGTCAATGTGGGCACAAACATCTCTCGGGTTTGCGTTGAAATTTGCCGTTGGTTTTGAATCAACAACAATGCCGCCGGGTATAAATGCAGTATCCTTACATCCGCCTGCAGTTGTAACTATCAGCGTGATGTTGTACACCCCAACGGGGTATGTATGTGCCGGGTTGGGTAAAGTTGAAGTTGTACCATCACCAAGGTCCCAATAATAGCTAACAACAGGATCGGGGGAAACAATTGTTGAAGAAAAGTTCCAACTGAGTGGTGCACAGCCACTCCGGGGTAAACTATTGATGGTAACAGAAGGCGCTGCTATCTGAACATAGTCATTAAGTATGAGGGAATCGCTGCAACCTGACAGGTTGGTAATCACCAGTTTTACATTGAAAGAACCAAATGAAGTATAAGTATGAGATGGATTCTGAAGTGTTGATGTTCCGCCATCACCAAAATTCCAGTTATAGGTGAGGCCGGGAGAATTTGGACTGGTAAAGTTTACCGTTAATGGTGGTGAACAGGCCGTTCTGTTTGCAGCAGAAAAGGAAACCGGGGGTTTTGGCAGTATACTGATCATACTTGTTGCCGTATCAGCACAGGCGCCTAAGTAAGAGATCAGCCTTACCGTATAGATACCAGGTGTGGAATAAATTTTTACAGGGCTAAGATCAGTTGAGGTGGAGGCATCACCAAAATCCCACAAAACAGATGAGGGTGTGGGAGCAGAGGTATTTGTAAAAGTTACCGGGCTGTCTTCACAGGCAGTTGGCGGAGCGTTAAATGCTGCCTGTATAAAACCGATAACAACCGCATTGGGTTTAATGATCGTATCGGCACAACCCGTACTGCTTACAACAATAAGTGTTACGGTATAACTTCCTCCCGTTGTATAAGTGTGCGAGGGGTTTTGCTGGGCTGATGTTCCGCCATCACCAAAATTCCAGTCATAGCTAAGCGTACCTGCCCCGGTTGATGTATTTGTAAAATTAATAGTTACCGGGAGACTGCATCCGGTTGGCAGTGTGTTTGTGAGATCAGCATTAACCCCGTTACTTGCCTGTATAAAATTATTTTTGGTAAGTGTTTTGGCGCAGCCTGATGCATTGGTAACCCTGAGCGTTACATTGAAGTTACCGGGCGAACTATAGATATGCAAAGGACTTTGTGTATTGCCTGTGTTGCCGTCTCCAAAATCCCATAGCCATTCCGTTATTGCCGAATTAGATGAAGTACTCAGGTCTGTAAATTGTACGGGAAGTGGAATACACCCGGATGTAGGCGTTGCTGAAAAGGCTACCGTGGGTATGGCAAAGATCGTAATGTATTGGGTCTTTGTGACAGAGTCAGCATTTCCCAGTGCATTCAGGATAACAAGTTTGACCGTGTATTGACCCGGGGTAAAATATGTTCCTGACGGATTCTGTAAAAAAGATATGGTTCCATTACCGAGGTCCCATCTCCACTGGGTTGGATTGCCGGTTGACAAATCGGTAAAATTTATTATCTGTGGTGAACATCCGGAAGTTGGTGTAGCAGAAAAATTAGGCACAAGCTGCGCCTTACCACTAAAACTTAATATAATAGTAGTTAGAACAGCTAAAAAGCAGTGCTTTGGTTTAATAATAAAAAACATTAACGCTTTGGAGGTTTAACAGAAATTGGAAAAAACGTGTAAAAATGCCTGGTTACGGCTACAACGCTTTTCCAGGAAAAAAATTTTGTGCGTTACCAGATTTATTTTCCCTTTCTATCGATTTTTTGGACACCTGTGTTATCAGATGTTAAAAAATAGTACTATAACAATCAGATTATAAATGTTTTAAATACTATTGTTGTAATATCACTTCTGGTAATTAAAGCTATCAAACTATATCCTTATAGCAAAAAATAATATTGACAAAAAGATGTTACGGCACGTACAACATCCTCTTTGATGATTTTTTCCGATCTTTTATAAGAGCATTTTTCGGAGATCGTGTAGGTATTGTATTCTACGATACCGTCTTCAAAACCGGGGCATTTTCTAACCAATAAATATCATCCGGATCAAAACGAACTTAAAAACAAGGAGAGTTGCATTGGCACATTTGTTGAATTCTTTTAATTGACAGAAATTTTACAATTTAAACCGTGGTTATGAAAAGATATTTAACGACCGGAATTTTAGCAACGTTTATTCTCGCCCTGTTTTCCTGTACTGGGAAATATATACTCTCAACAAAACCTGACGCTCCTGTATATGTAAGGCCTGCGGCTCCCGGCCCTGATTACGTATGGGTTGAAGGCGATTGGAGGCAAAAAAAAGGCCGGTATATGTGGTTCGAAGGTCATTGGGTTAAAAATAAAGCAAACAAGAACTGGCAACCGGGATATTGGACTTCCAGGAATGATAATTGGTATTGGAGGCGCGGGCATTGGGCAGTAAGATGATGATCGCTTCAGGCCTTATTTTAATGGATAGAATAAAATACTTAGTTGTTGTGTGTGATCCACTACCCCGTTAAGGCGGAAGTGCGACGCCATTTGTTTTCGATGGTGGAGGAAACGCCGTAGAATTATTTCCACATAATACAGCCCGCGAACCAGACCATGGATGTGCCCTGTCCCGAAAAATCAAGCGGTTTTTATATCAATATCCCATTCAACAGGCCACAAATAATGTCCGTTTTCTCCTGTAACCGGCCATTTAAAATCTGGCATATTATTTATACTATTCAGTTCCCGGCTAATTGAACTTAAAATCATAAATATTATGACATTAAAAGAATTCAGATCATTAAGTAAGGACGAACAGTATATCCTTTTGTGGGAAAAGGCAATGCTGATTGCAGATAGGGAAAATCATGAGTACAAATATATTTTATACCAGCTGGATAGTTTTTACATAGAACTGAGGCTTTCCAAACATGACTTTACCGAGCTTCTTGTAACATTCTCAAGGGACAGGCGCCTGAATCCATATCTCGAGAATATTGACCTCAGGTCACTGGATGTGTTGAGCATAAAATAAAAAGCTGAAGGTCTTGGCCGGCCACGTGCCGGACGGTTTCCTTCAGCTCTGTTGAATGAATACTATTCGTTTAATCCAATAAGTTCATTCAAGGCTTACAACCCAAACTTCATACCAGTTTATTCGAAATAAAAAAGGCAACCGCTTTAAAGGATGCCTTTTTATATGGTGCCCCGGAACGGGAACTAGCCGGAGTTCTAACTTTTTTAAAGGCGGGGGGTGGATCATGATTTTTATCTCCATGTCCTGTAAAATCAATACTGGTATAAGATTAATTTTTTCGGTGAAACAAATAAGAAATGAACACTAACAGGACTTTAAAATATCTTAAATGTGTTTAATCAGCTACTATACCAAGTCCTTTTAAAAACTCAGCTATCGCTTTATTCACTTCAGAATTTTTTTCTTTTGGGAATTTTCCATGTACTCCGCCTTCCACGGTTATGAATTGCGTCTTAACACCTGCTTCTACAAATTTCTTGTGCAATGCAACAGATTGCTGGT
>DATHEH010000413.1:0-3994 GCA_035318685.1 Ferruginibacter sp. | reverse complement strand
TCAAGCCTTATCAACTGGCAACAGGTAAAGGCGGTAACCCGCTTGCCGCAGGTAAACCTTTCATCAGTAATTTTCTTCCAAATGGCGGCGACATGCTCAGGCTGAATATGGCCGTGCCTGCCACGCCACGCAATTCTCCTGACTTCAGTTCAGAAGGATTGGTACAGGCAGCCGTGTTAGGATTGGTTGATCCGAGGTTCAATGCCAATACTAATATCGAATTTATCCCAAATATGGATGGGTTCCCTAACGGCAGGAGACTGGAAGATGATGTAACCAGGATCGAATTGCAGGCAGTGAGTGGTATTGTGCTTGCAGCAATAGGATTGTGGTATGATGATTATCCCGGCACAGGAAGTCCTGTTACGCCGCAACTGCTGAACGTCCTTACTTACAATGCAGGTGTTGGTGCAAATGATGTTGCATTTAAAACCAGCTTCCCGTTTGTACAAACACCATGGGCGGGTACGCATAACTGCGATTGTGCTCCGCCACCAACGGGCAGTGTTCATTCACGTGATCATAATACTTACGGTCAGCCGGATATTAATAAAGCTATGACCTCGAAAATGTTGGCAGCGCCGGAGCTTGTTATGAAAACCTCGCCAAATCCTTTTGTTGATAACACAACAATACAATACCAGTTAAAAGTACCTGCCCAGGTAACCATCATTATTTATGATGCACAGGGCCAGGTGATAAAAGCATTGGTTGATAAAAAGCAGGAGGCTGGCAGTTATACTGAAAGCTTTAATGGTAAAGGCCTGAGGGCAGGGATTTATTTCATTAAGGTTAGTAAAGACGGAGCTGTTACACAAACACTCAAAGTAGTTAAAGCATAAAATATGAGAAAGAGGTTGCACATGGTCTTGCATGCACGCTATATGCAACCTCTTTTATAAAAAATCTTGGATTGCGGTCTTAAAAGAAATTATTTCAAAGGATACAAACAAACCAAAATGAAAAAGAATTACCGGAATATAATATTACCCGCATTTTTTATCCTGGCTGTGGGTTTCGTGGTGATCAAATACAAGGACAAACAACAGTTAAAAAATGATGGCGTCTTTGCTTTTTTGCCACGCACAGGCAATAACAATAATGATGAATGGGTTGCTGCAAAAAAGAATGCCGATAAATTAATGGCAAAATTAAAAGCCGATCCAAATGATAAAAGGGCAGTTCTTGCATTGGCAAATGCTTATATCATGGAAGCGAGGATCAGTGGCAACACCGCGTATTACGACAATGCCGCTATGAAAACTGTAGACAAACTGTTGCAAAAAGAACCGGGTAATTATGAGGCACTGATGCTAAGATCCCTGGTCCAGTTATCGCAACATCATTTTGCAGAGGGCCTTGCCACGGCACAAATGGCAGTAAGTATAGATTCAAACAGTGCGTTCGTGTATGGGTTGCTTATTGACGCCAATGTGGAAATGGGAAATTATGAAGCTGCAGTAGATGCAGCTGATAAAATGGTTACGGTGCGGCCCGATCTGCGTTCTTATTCACGTATTGCTTACCTGCGTGAGATACATGGAGATCATCCCGGTGCAGCTGTTGCAATGAAACTGGCGGTGCAGGCCGGCGTAACCGCGGAGGAATCCACCGAATGGTGCAGGGTACAACTTGGAAGATTGTATGAGCATATGGGTGATACCGAAAAAGCTTCCTTTCAATACCAGTTGTCTCTTGCCGCAAGGCCGGGTTATCCTTATGCACTTGCCGGCCTGGGTCGTATCGCAGCTCATGAAAAGAAATATGACAGTGCCGTACATTATTATGAGCAGGCTGCTGCTTTGATCAATGACTTGGGGATTAAAGAAGATCTTGTAAAAGCTTATATGTATGCGGGCCAGGTTGATAGGTCAAGGTCATTAAATGCTGCACTGATCAGTGAAATGAACAGGTCTGCAAGGATCCTTATTAATGATCCCGCTGCGGGACACTATTCCGATAAAGAGATGGCATATGCCTGTATTCAAAATAAAAATTATGATAAGGCATTGGAATATGCCATGGCAGAATACAAACGCCGGCCAAAGAATATAGAAGTGAATGAAACAATGGCCAGGGTTCATTACAAAAGAAACGAAATTGGTAAGGCCTTGTTTTACCTGGATGCTGCACTTATTACTAAAAGTATGAACCCGGTCTTATTATGCACCGCGGGCCTGATCTATGCGAAGGCGGGTGACACAGGAAAAGCAAAGAACATGCTAGGCTTCGGATTAAAACACAATGCTGTTATGCCGGAGGATATTAAAAATGAAAGCAGGGAAGTCTTGAAGGGATTATAAATGACAAAATGTATAACAATAAAAAAGCCGTACAGGAATTGTACAGCTTTTTTGTGCCCGAGACTGGATTCGAACCAGCACGCCGTTTCCAGCGCCACCACCTCAAGGTGGTGCGTCTACCAATTTCGCCACCCGGGCTTTTAGGTTTGCAAATGTAAGCGGATTATTTCTTTAACACAATTCTGAATGTTGTTCCCTTACCCGGTTCGGAATTCTTTACAAATAATTCTCCTTTATGGTATTGTTCAATAATACGTTTACTTAAAGACAGGCCAAGACCCCATCCACGTTTTTTTGTGGTAAAGCCGGGCTTGAAAACTTTTGCTATATTTTGTTTGCTGATGCCCTTGCCGGAATCGGTCACATCAATAACAACCTGTGCCGTTTCATTTTTTATACTGACGCTGATGCTGCCCTTTCCTTCCATGGCATCAAGGGCATTCTTTAGCAGGTTCTCTATCACCCAGTCAAATAAGGGGCCATTGATCATTGCGCTGATCTCATTTTCACCATAATTATTGATGCTGAAAATGACCTTATCCGGCGATCTCCTTTTAATATAGCTCATCATATTTTCTACCTGGGCCACTATATTATGATCTTCCAGTTGAGGCGTACTGCCTATTTTACCAAAGCGGTCACTCACCAGTTTTAACCGGTCAACGTCCTTGCTCATCTCGGGTACTATCTTCTCTGCCCCGGGGGTTTCTTTCAGCATTTCAACCCATCCCTGTAAAGAGGTAAGCGGTGTGCCCAACTGGTGTGCTGTTTCTTTTGCCATACCTGCCCATACCTGGTTTTGGGTGGATTTATTCCTGGTAGAGATCGCAATTAAGGTAATGATAATAAAAAGTGCTACAATGATCAGCTGCACGATCGGGTAATACCTTACCTCCTGCAACAACACCGAATCCCCGTAATAATACCTGTTCACGAAACGGGGTTCTTTGCTGATCTCTACAGTGATCGGCGGATGTGCTTTCTTAAACTCAGCTACTTTATTCCTTAAATAGTTTGTGTCTGCTTTTTTTAACGTGTCAAGGTTAAGGCCATTACCGGAAGGGTTGTCTTTCTCATCAGTTTCAATGATGGGGATATCGGTATTCTCTGATGTGATGATATTCGTAAGGTCGAGTGCAGATTGTGGTATTGCCGTATCTGCCCGTGTTTTCAATGACTGCACCCAAACATTTACTTTCTTTCTTTCATCGGCTGCGATCTTTTTAGAAAGATAGTTGGAATAAAAAACCGTTCCCGTTACGATTGCGATCGCAACTATCGCCAAAACAGTCCGCCAGTTTAATAATGAAGTAAACATTGGGTAAAAATAAGCAATAAGTTATAAGTTATAAGTATGTTTGTGCAATGCGTATTCGATCTTAAGAAATGACACAACCTTCTGTAGCTATTGTTATTTTAAACTGGAATGGCAGAACATTCTTAAAAAGATTTCTGCCTTCGGTGATCGCTACCCTTTATCCCAATAAAAGAATAATTGTTGCTGACAACGCATCTTCAGATGATTCCCTTGCTTTTTTGCAACAACAATATCCGCAGGTAGAGATCATTCAGAACAGCAGCAACCTGGGGTTTGCAAAAGGATACAATACTGCACTGAGACTGGTGGAGGCTGATTACTATGTTTTGCTCAACAGTGATGTGGAAGTTACGCCCAACTGGATCGGCCCGGT
>DATHEH010000412.1:0-4921 GCA_035318685.1 Ferruginibacter sp. | reverse complement strand
TTGCCAGTTAGCTTCTATGCCCGGCGTTGCCATAATTTCCTGCATTATGGCTTCCTGCTTTTTACCGTTTACGAGGGCATCGCTATATCTTATGTGCGGACTGAATGTTACCTGAGCATACGACGGTATCCATTTGTCCGGGTATTTTTTGCTGAAAGCCGCTTCGATCTTTTTTTGCAGTAAGAATTTAGGATCGGCTACCTTATCCCTCATCTCCACAAAATTATTCAGTGCAAGGTCTGCAATGGCATCCGCATCGGGTTTTCTTAGTTCCTGGTATTCGTGTAAGATATTTGTCCAGTTCGCTTCATGCTTATCGATCAAACTGTTCAGTACGGAACAATCTTCAAAGCCACAATTCATGCCCTGGCCAAAGAAAGGAACTATCGCATGTGCCGCATCGCCGATCAATGCAAATTTGTCTTCCCTTATCCATGGATAACATTTTACCGTTACCAGGGAACCCGTAGGGTTCTTAAAAAAATCATCTTCCAGTGTTGGCATCAGTTGTTCAGCGTCCGTAAAAGTTTTTTTAAAGAATGACCTTAATTTTTCTTTTGTGTCCAGCGAAGCGAAAGATGCTTCTCCTTCAAAAGGGAAGAACAAAGTACAGGTAAAACTTCCATCCATATTAGGCAAGGCGATCAGCATATAATTGCCGCGGGGCCAGATATGCAGGGCATTCTTTTCCATTAAAAAACCGCCATTGGTTCCTGCCGGAATATTTAATTCCTTATAACCAAAGTCTATATAATATTGTTGATACTGGAAACGGTCGTGCTGCAAATGATGGGTAAGGCGGGCTGCCGAAAAAGCACCGTCGCTGCCGAAGCAGAGCTCGTAGTTGATGGATAATAGTTGATGGTCAGACTCATTTATAAAATGAACTTCATTATTTTTCCAGTCAATGCTCTCACATCTTTTCGAAAAGAATATTTCCACACCATGTTGCTCGGCAAGGTCCATCAGCTTACAATTCAATTGCCCCCTTGAGACAGAATTAATGAACTGCCCTTCATTTCCATAAGGCTGGTAGGCTGTACTGCCATCAGCATTGTGCAGGAACCTGCCGTGCATAGGTATGCATATCTTCCTGATCTCATCCATTAATCCCACTTCTTCCAGTGCTTTAATACCCCGGTCGCTTAGCGCCAGGTTTATAGAGCGGCCGGCCACCATATCCTCTTTACGCATATCAGCTCTTCGCTCATACACTTTTATTTTATACCCGCGTTTGGATAAATAAATAGAGAGTAACGAACCCACAAGGCCTGCGCCTATGATAACGACATCTTTTTTCATTCAGCCAATATTATAACGAATGCAACAATATAACAGGTGGTAGCAATTGCAATTCCTGATAAAGGTATATTAAACCAATATTTTATTCCAAGAAAGAGATAAAATAAACTGGTAACTATAGTAAGAATGAGTAATGGTAATGAATCAGAAAGGAATGGAAAGTATAAAACAGCAAGTAAAAGATTGGACATCCCTAAAAAGATCCCTCCTGAACTATGGCTGCCATTGAAGCCTATCCATGCTTTCCACATGGTGGTTCTGTTGGTAAGGAGAGGATGTGTATTTTTCATTGCCTCCACTGTATTCTTGTCTTTGGCAAGGAATTTATTTGTAAAAAAAGTGTAGAGCAAATGCAGTGTTGCCAAAAATATATAAACAGATGAGCCAGTTATCCAGAGAATTTTTGCTATCATCATTTAGTTATTACCTCCGTTATGATTTTTCCAAACCGGTAAATGTCCTCAAAGGAATTGTACAAGGGCACCGGTGCGATCCTGATCACATTAGGTTCCCTCCAATCGGCGATCACCCCATTTTGTTTCAGGGCTTCAAAAACTTCCTTCCCTTTTTCCAGCATCAGCATGGATACCTGGCAACCCTTTGCATTTTGCGGTGTAATGATCTCTATCCTTTCTTCCCCGTAACCCGCATTTAACTCATCAATGATAAAGAACAGGTAATCGCTTAACCGTTTTCCTTTCACAATTAAATTTTCCATCCCCGCTTCTTCAAAAACGTCAAGGGACGCTCTATGCGCAGCCATGCTAAGAACAGGCGCATTACTAAGCTGCCAGCCTTCAGCAGTTGCAATGGGTTTAAAGCCTTTCTCCATTTGAAAACGGGTTTCTTTTTCATAACCCCACCAGCCGGCGAGCCTGGGCATTTCTTTATTTACAATATGCTTTTGATGGATGAATGCGCCTGCAACGCCGCCCGGGCCGCTGTTCAGGTATTTGTAACTGCACCAGCATGCGAAGTCTACATCCCAGTCATGCATTTTCAATTCAATATTACCGGCAGCATGTGCAAGGTCAAAACCACAATAAGCACCGGCTTCATGTGCTGATTTGGTTATAGCCTTCATGTCGAACACCTGGCCGTTATAATAATTTACACCACTAAAGATCACCAATGCTGTTTGATCAGCGTGTTGTTTTATCGTTTTTAGAATATCTTCAGTTCTTATTACATATTCTCCTTCCCTCGGTTCCACTTCAATAATAACTTCACCAGGATCCAATCCATGAAACCTTGCCTGTGATTCAAAAGCATACTGGTCAGAAGGAAATGCTTTTGCTTCGCAGATGATCTTGTATCTTTCTTTGGTTGGCTGGTAGAAACTTGCCATCAGCAAATGAAGGTTAACCGTGAGTTGGTTCATCACCACAATCTCTTCCGGCAAAGCGCCCACTACTTTCGTTAAGAGTTTTGGGAACATTTCATGATAACTGAACCAGGGCTGCCTGGCATGAAAATGTCCTTCTACGCCAAAGGTCGCCCAGTCCTCCAATTCATTCACTACATGGTCCTGCGTTGTTTTTGGCTGCAGGCCAAGGGAGTTGCCGGTGAAGTAGATGCATTCTTTCCCGTTGATTATAGGAATATAAAATTTAGAACGAAAATCCTTTAAAGGATCGACCGAATCGAGTTGTCTTGCAAATTCTAAATTATTTTGGAAGATCATCTTAATTTACCATTTACTATTTACCATTACCTTTTATGCCAAGTCTCTCTTTGAATTTGGTACCTCTCACAAGGGTTGTATTCAAATATTTAATAAAGCCATTTATCTTTTTATAAATGGCATTTGTTTTTTCATAAAGTTCTTCAAAAGTTTCATTGCTTATATATGCTTTATCCAGACACCTGTAAAGCTGTGATTTTAATTCGTCTGCTGAACCAGTTGAGATACTTAAAAACTGAATAAATTCTAACCTGCTTCCTCTTCCAAATCCTTCGGCAATATTATCCATTAAAGAGCCGGAACTTCTATTCATTTGATCCTTCAGTGAAAAATCTTTTGCCAGTTTATCTTTCTGAGTCAGCATATGAATTTCTTTGCCCAGTTCTCTCGCTAACTGCCAGATCTCGAGGTCCTCAAATTTTTGTATGGTGCTCATAATGGTAAATAGTAAATGGTAAATTTTAATCTATGGTAGCAATTACTTTTAATTCTATGGCAATGGGTGTTGGTAAGCTTTTTACTTCTACGGTCGTTCTGCAGGCCTGTACCGAAGTAAAATATTCGGCATAGATATTATTGTAAACAGGAAAATCTTTTTTCATGTTTGTTAAGAAAACGGTCACATCCACGATCTTATCCCAGCTGCTGCCACTGGCTTCCAGTACGGCTTTTACGTTTGCGAAGACCTGGTGGCATTCCGCTTCAATATCATATTTTAAAATATTCCCTTCTTTATCTAGTTCTAAACCCGGAATGGAATTATCTTTTGCGCTCCTGCTGCCAATGCCCGAAAGGAATAGCAGGTTTCCAACTTTTCTTGCATGGGGATAGGCGCCTAATGGCTTAGCTGCATTATCGGTATTTATGGATGTTGACATATTTAAAATTGAATGCAAACATTCTTAGGTTCTGTAAAAAATCTTAATGCTTCCCAACCGCCCTCCCTTCCTACGCCGCTGTTCTTCATTCCGCCGAATGCGGTGCGAAGATCTCTAACCAGCCAGCAATTAACCCAGATGATGCCGCTCTGCACATTTGCAGCTACACGGTTTGCTTTGCTGATATCCTGTGTCCAGATGGTTGCCGCCAAACCGTAGGTACTGGCATTCGCTAATTGCAAAGCTTCTTCCTCTTTTTTGAAAGATTGCAAAGTAACAACGGGTCCAAAGATCTCCTCCATATTTGTTTTGCAATCCGGTCCAAGGCCTTCTATCACTGTAGGCTTAATGAAGTAACCTTGTGCGCACCTTCCTTCGGGTTTTACAGCATTTCCACCGCACAATATCTTTCCTCCTTCAATTTCTGCAAGGATGATGCAGTTCATCACTTTGTCAAAATGAACCTGGCTTACAATGGCACCCTGCTTTGTTTTTTCATCCAATGGATCGCCTACGGTCAGTTGTTTTACTTTTTTTACGAATTCTGTTTTAAATTTTTCATAAACAGATTCTTCAATTAAGATCCTGCTGCCGCACAAACAGATCTGGCCCTGGTTACTAAATGAAGAGCGCAGGGTTGTTTCCATCATCTTTTCCCAGTCGCAATCTGCAAAAATGATATTTGGATTTTTGCCACCCAATTCTAAAGATAGTTTTTTAAACATGGGTGCAGCAACAGATGCAATGCGTTCTCCCGCCCTTGTGCTGCCGGTGAAGGAAATGGCTTTTATGTCGGGATGTTTTACAATGGCCTCACCACATGTTGGACCAGTGCCGTGTACAATATTTAAAACGCCATCGGGTAAGCCTGCTTCCTTGCAGATCTTTCCTAAGAGAAAAGCGGTTACGGGAGTTACTTCTGAGGGTTTGGCGATGACACAATTGCCCGCGGCCAGCGCCGGTGCAATCTTCCAGGTAAATAAATACAAGGGGAGGTTCCAGGGGGAGATGCAACCAACAATGCCAATCGGTTGACGTAAAGTATAGTTGACGGCTT
>DATHEH010000411.1:0-17220 GCA_035318685.1 Ferruginibacter sp. | reverse complement strand
TACAATGATGCTCATGAAGAAGGTGACCGTGATATTTCTTCTCAGCTTTCGGCTCCAGAATAACTGCGGCGACACTACGTTACAGAACATCATCAGGTAATAGGCCCAGCCATAAGGGCTGAACAAATTAGCACGGTTCTCTTTGAACGCATACCACTCGTAAGGGTTTTGCCCGTACCACGCAATGAATAATTCGGTGAGGTATGCACAACCAACGATACTACCCGTGAGTACAATAACTTTATTCATGGCCTCTATATGGCCGACGGTTATATAATCCTGCAGGTTCAAAACCTTTCTTACAATGATCAATAGTGTTTGTACCATGGCAAAGCCCGAGAAGATGGCACCCGCAACGAAGTAAGGCGGGAAGATGGTGGTATGCCAGCCCGGAACAATGGATGTGGCGAAGTCAAATGATACGATGGTATGCACACTCAATACAAGTGGCGTACTCAAACCCGCCAATACCAACGATAAAGATTCATGACGCTGCCAGTGCTTGGTACTTCCTGTCCAGCCGAATGAAGCGACACCATAAAACATTTTACGGAATTTTGTTTTGGCCCTGTCACGTACCGTTGCCAGGTCGGGCAAAAGACCAGAATACCAGAACAATAATGAAACGGTGAAATAAGTTGATACCGCAAACACGTCCCATAACAATGGTGAGTTAAAGTTAACCCATACAGAGCCACGGGTGTTTGGATAAGGTAGTACAAAGAATGCCATCCACACACGACCCATATGCCATATCGGGAACTGGCCAGCACATATTACCGCAAATATCGTCATCGCTTCGGCCGCACGGTTCACACCTGTTCTCCATCCCTGGCGGAATAATAATAAGATGGCAGAGATCAATGTACCGGCGTGACCGATACCGATCCACCATACGAAGTTGGTGATATCCCAACCCCAGCCGATGGTCTTGTTCAGGTTCCACTGGCCAATACCATAAGTAACTTCACGGTATACGCTATACACACCAAATAATAATAAGAGTACACTGATGGTGAAACCGATATACCATAAGCGGCTTGGCTTCATCTCGATGGGACGAATGATATCCTCAGTTACCTGGTGATAATCTTTATTACCATCTACCAGCGGTTCCCTTTGTTGCGATTCGTATTTCAGTAATGACATATCTTAAATTAAGTCAAAAGTTAAAAGTCAAAAACTAAACTCAGCACTTTTGGGTTTTGACTTTTTACTTTTTAATTTTTACTTGGTTTGATATTCAACATTGTTATTTCCTTTCTACGCATGTGCTTTCTCACCCTTCTTTACTTCTCCTTCCTTATGTTCTTCCACACCAATATGCCTGTCGGTATTCCTCACTTTTGCCAGGTAACTCACATTCGGCAAAACGTGTAATTGCTCCAACACATAAAATGCACGGTGCTTTTGCTCCACATTCCTGATCTTATAAACATCACTTTGTTTGTCATTAACATTACCAAAGCTGATAGCGTGTGTAGGACAGGCCTGCATACAAGCTGTCTTTACATTTCTTATTAATGAAGGGTCCTGTTGCTTTTTTGCCTCGAGCTTGCTGTCCTGCAAACGCTGAACACAGAAAGAACATTTTTCCATTACACCTCTTGAACGAACTGTTACATCCGGGTTCAATACCATTCTTGTAAGGTCATCATTCATCTGCAGTACAGACTCATTCATATAAGTGCCGATCATTGGGTTCTGGTTATCAGGGAAGCTGTCTGCTCCGGTATAATCAAGCCAGTTGAAACGACGTACTTTATAAGGACAGTTGTTTGCACAATACCTTGTTCCGATACAACGGTTATAAGCCATCTGGTTCATCCCTTCCGTACTATGATTGGTGGCTGATACCGGGCAAACGTTCTCACATGGCGCATTATCGCAATGCTGGCAAAGCATCGGTTGAAATACAACATCAGGATTTTCCAGGTCACCTGTAAAATACCTGTCAATACGAAGCCAATGCATCTCATGTCCTTTTTGTACCTGTATCTTACCCACCACGCTCACATTATTTTCTGCAGTACAAGCAACCACGCAGGCGCTGCAACCCGTACAGGTATTAAGGTCAATGCTCATTCCCCATTTGGCGCCGGGCTTTGCATAATCCGGATAGCTGGTCGCATCTCTCACAAAATCCTCGCTGCCACCTGCTGTAATATTCTTTCTTTCTTCACGAACTTCTTCCAGGAGTGCTGCAGGATTTGCAACATAACTTGCAAGGTTTGTTTCAAATAAAATCGGGCGGTTCTCTGTAAAACCATGCACCTGTGTTTGTGCCAGGGGATACTTAGTACCAGTTTTTTCAACCGTAGCAACAGCTGAATATTGGTTGGTAATATTAAAGCCAACCAGGGGATAAACATTTTTACCTGCAGCATTTGCAGACTTACCGATATTCGTTGATGTAGTTTCTTTGTCTGCGCTTTGTCTTCCGTAACCAACAGCCAGGGCAACAACGGCAGGATGCATTCCTGGAATGATGATCACCGGTAATTCAACTGACTTGCCATTCGCTGTGATCTTTACCACAGGTTTTTCAGGATGAACCTCGTAGTCACTTTGATTGCCGTAAGCCTGGTTCATCACATCTAAATTCAATAATGATTTTGCCATTGCAGGACTCATCATTGCGTAGTTATCCCAGCTTACTTTGGTGATGGGATCAGGTAATTCCTGTAACCAGGGGTTATTGGCCTGCGCCCCATTGCCAACTGATATCTTTTCGTATAGAACAACTTCCACCGCACCGCCTTTAACAGCAGCAATTGCTGTTGTAGCTCCTGCTACACCTCCTGCATTGAAACTGCCTCCACCAACAGGCATCGCAGTTGGTTCAATAACGCCATCCTGTAATGCTTTATCATAAAGATCCACACTACCCAGTTTGGCCATCCAGTATGTTTTGAAATAAGTTTCGTAGTCGTTGACCATACTGCCCGCTGCTGCACTCCATTTTATTAAAGAGGTTTGGAATGCCCTTGTTTTGAACAAGGGGTTGATGGTTGGCTGTATCAAACTGATATAACCGGTCTTCGGTTCAGCATCACCCCAGCTTTCCAGCCAGTGATGAGAAGGGATGATGTATTTACACTGCTCGGTTGTTTCGTCCATCGTTCCGTTAAAAGAAATACTTACAACCTTATTTAACCCGTCAATGAATCTTTTGCTGTCTCTATAAGAATAAGCAGGGTTAACGCCATGAATAAGCACAGCACCAACCGCACCTGCATTCATGTCTTCCACCAGCTTTGCCATATCAGCATCCACGCCATTCCTGTAGTTGGAGGTCATGCTCCAGTTAATGGTCTTGCCACCTGCGCCAATTGCTTCGTTTATGGCATTTACTACTATTTGAATATTCACGTCGTTGCTTCCACAAACAACCAATGCATTACCAGCCGCTGCTTTCAGTTTGTCGGCAGCCAACCTAATACCGTCATTTATTTTTTTATCCGTAAAAGAAGCTGCAGTTCCATTTAAAGCGTTCAGTATAGCAATAGCAATTGCTCCCGTTTCTGAAGGCTTATGAACAATACGGTCGTCAGCATTACTGCCGGTCATACTCATCATGCTTTCAAAATGAATATGCCTGCTTAATTCCGGTTTGTCGCCTGTGATCTTCCTGTTCTTTGAATATTGTGCACTGAATTCTGTGGGGCTAAGCCAGGTTCCTAAGAAATCGGCGCCAAGGCTTACAATAACTTTTGCATTCTCGAAATGATAAGATGGGATGGCCCTTTTACCATAACAGGCTTCGTTCGCCAACAACATACCGCTGTTACTTACAGGATCGTATTGTACGTGGCGGCTGCCGGGATATTTTGCTAAGAATTCGGTTATTATTTGTAATGTAGTAGGGGAATTAATGGTTGAGGTGAGCAGTACAACCGCTTTTCCGGCCAGTCCCGCCATTGCAGCGCCTGTTAATTTATCAAAGGCATCAAAACTGGTAACTTCTTTAAACCCTTTACCATCTTTTTGCATGGGATAACGAAGCCTGGTGTTGTCATACAGGTCGAGTACCGATGCCTGTGCCTGTGCGTTGGTGCCACCTTTTGTAATAGTTGATAGTTCGTTACCTTCTATTTTGATCGGGCGACCGTCTCTTTGCTTAACCACAACAGAGATGGTGTCACCGCCATTTACATAAGTAGATGCATAATAATTGGCAACACCGGGAATAAGGTTGTCGGGCCTTTGCAGGTATGGTATCGCCTTGCGAACCGGTACCTCGCAACTTGCTGCCACAGCCGCAGCTGCTGTACTAAAGCCAAGATATTTAAGGAAATCCCTGCGTGGGGTCTTAGCGTCTAAAATACCTTTATCATCAAGATCCGCTAAAGGAAGCAATTCTTCTTTAAACTCATTTTTGGTTGAATCCTGGAAACTTTCCGTGTGATTCAGTTCTCCAAAACTTTGCCAGTATTTTTTCTTACTCATATTGTTTACCCCAACCCCTAAAGGGGCTTTTAGTTACTATAATAATTATAATTCGATGCTCCAGATCTCCGCCGTGGCAGAGGTTAGGGGGCTAATAGTGACATTTCTGGCATTCAGTTCCACCGATAGCTTCTACGGTCACGCTATCCATTTTATGATCCTTCATATCCCTGTGGAACTTTTCGTAAATGCTGTAAAATTTATTACCGCTACTGTCAGCTCTGTTATAAAAATCAACCTTGGTATTGCGGTGGCAGTTGATACACCAGCCCATGCTTAGTTCGGAGAACTGGTAAACTTCGGGCATCTCCTGGATATTTCCATGGCAGCTCTGGCACTGTACCTTACCTACTTTTACGTGCTGGCTATGGTTAAAATAAACGTGGTCAGGGAGGTTGTGCACCTTTATCCATTCGATGGGTTTGGAACCATCGGGCCTTCCATCACCATTTTTATCTTCATTATACTTTTTAGTTGTTGGGTTCCAGCCTGCATAAGCATATAATTTCTGGATCTCTGCAGTACCATCAACAGCCTGGCCGTTCTCTCTTACCAGTTTATCAGGACCTTCATATTTACTGATCGACATATGACAGTTCATACACACATTAACAGATGGAATGCTTGCCTGCTTGCTGTCCTGTGCTGCGCCGTGGCAATACAAACAACTTATCTGGTTGGTGCCGGCGTGTACTTTATGAGAATAAAAGATGGGTTGCTCAGGTTGGTAATTCTGCTGGCGGCCAAGACCAATGGCGCCCTGGATCGTATAGTATCCGCCAACTGCAAATACTAATAAGATACCCATCATCAGGTAGGACTTGTTTCTATAGAAGGGAACAGGCTCCGTGCGTAACACACCTTCTTTTTCATCAGATAATTTCTTAAGGTTGCTGTTAACCTGTAATAATACAAATGCTATGAGAGCAAGGACGAGGGTCAGGATGCCGAAAAGAAGAGAATCGCCGGAACCTTCAGGTGCTTTTATATTTGGATCTGCAACAGGCGGTGTCCAGTCATCCACGTATTTCATGATAGCATCAATTTCCGTGTTCTTTAAATTTGGAAAAGGCGTCATGAGGGTAGGCTTCCACTTATTTTTTAATGCTGTGGCATAAGCATCTGTCTGGCCGGCGGGGCTGTGTACCCAGTTATAGATCCAATCGTTTCCCGGTACCCTGTCTTTCCAGCCCTGTAACTTAGGCCCGCTAAAGTCTTTATCGGGCTTATGGCAACTGGAACAATTAGCCTTAAAGAGCGCTTCCCCATCCTGTGCGAAAGATCTGTTATTAATGGAAAGCAATACAATAAAGAAAAGGAAAGTAAAAGTTCTGTTAAAGATTTTTCTATAGCGACTCATACAGTTATCGGGTCTGATGTGGAAAAATATCCTGGTTTGGGTGCAAAAATAAGACAGGATGCTGACAATATACCAACATTGTTAAATTTTTTTTTGCCTTATCTGGCGTGGTTTTCAGCGGATTGTGCCTTTTGGCATAAACTAATTGTCATGCATTTGTAAACTGTTTTTATAAATCGAATTTTTTTAAGTTGAGGGCTTATTTCACGTTTTTTTAATCCACTTTTGCGCAATGTTTCAAAAACTTAAGGCGCATTGGGGGGTTAACGGCATCAACCTTTTGCTCATCATTACAACTTTTGCTTTGGGAGGTAGCCTCTGTGGTTATGCGGGAAGAAAGCTGCTTTTACTGACCAATTTAGAAAAGGGTGTAACCTGGATAGTGCTGTATATTATACTGGTAACATTGCTCTGGCCGCTTTGTGTTATACTGATCAGCATACCACTGGGGCAGTTCAGCTTCTTTAAGAAATACCTTAGGAAGGTTTGGAAAAAGATGAGCGGAAGAAGAAACACCGCATCCACACCAAAAGATAAAATACGCATAGCCATCTTCGCCAGCGGCGCAGGAAGTAATGCCGGGAAGATAATAGACCACTTTGTTTCCTCGTCCACCGTTAAAATTGCCCTGATCGTGTGCAACAGGCCCGGTGCCGGTGTATTTGATATTGCAGCAAATAATAATATTCCAGCTTTATTGATAGAGAGGGAGCGTTTTTTTAATGGCGACAACTATTTGCCTGAATTGAATAAGCATAAGATTGACTTTATAGTATTGGCCGGGTTTTTATGGAAGATGCCGGTGTCGGTTATCAAAGCCTATCCAAAAAAGATCATAAACATTCATCCTGCATTATTACCCAAATATGGCGGCAGGGGTATGTATGGCGATCGTGTTCATGAAGCAGTGATCGCTGCCGGTGAAAAAGAAAGCGGCGTCAGCATTCACTACGTTGATGAACTGTATGACCATGGTGAGATCATCTTCCAGGCCAGTTGTACTGTAAATGAGAATGACACTGCCGGCTCGCTTGCACAAAAGGTTCATGCTCTTGAACATGAACATTATCCCCGGGTGATCTCAGACTTATTACCAAAAGTAAAATCGTAGTTAAAAGAAGACCTCGCCAATGTTCTGTGCATTTGTTGGCGTAATATTATACCTCTAAATCTATCCCGGTATTGCGTTTATTTTTAAAAATTATTGCCTTATTATTATGTCTTACCTGTACCGCAGAACAATTAAGCGCACAACATATTTTCACCGGAACTGTTTTTGATTCTTCTAAAAAAAACCTTGTTGAAGGGGTAAGGGTTGAAAGCACCGGCGGAAATTCCACCATGACCGATTCCATGGGCAGGTTTAGGATCATGGCTAAAGAAAATGATTCCCTTTCTTTTATTTTCAGAAATAAACCCACGCAAAAATTTCCTGTAAAAGATATTGCAGATCCATCACGTTTCGATATCGCCCTGCATGTTACAGTAAAAGGAAAATATACGACCATGAAAGAAGTGGTTGTTTTTTCCAAATCCTACCGCGAGGATTCCATAGAGAACCGCCGAACCTATGCCAATGCTTATGATTTCAGGAAACCAACCATTCGCACAAGTATATCTCCCGATGGTAATGTGGGTGCAGATGTGAACGAGATCATCAACATATTCCGGTTCAAAAGAAATAAGCGGCTCAAAGCCTTCCAGGCAAGATTGGAAAAACAGGAACAGGAAAAATATGTGAACTACCGTTTTAATAAAACCTTTGTAAGAAGAATAACACACCTGGAGGGCGCACAGCTGGAGGAGTTCATGATCCGTTATGTACCCAGTTACGAATTTGCAAGCCAGGCTGATGAGATCACTTTTAATAAATATATTCTTGCTGCCTCTTACGAATATAAAATTGAATTGTTAAGGCAGCCTGTTCCTAAATTATCCCCCGAAGCAAAAAATTAAAAAAAGAGAAGTACATTTCATTTTTAAAATATAGATATGAAAAAAATTCTCCTCTGCTCCTTACTCTTCATTTCCCTCTATTCGTGCGCACAAAATGCCGATACCCCATCTTTTGTAAAAGACAGTATTGATAATTATATAAGCAAGGCGCTTGCCGATTGGCAGATACCCGGCGCCGCGGTTTGCATCGTAAAGAACGGCAAGGTTGTAATGATGAAGGGCTATGGCGTAAGAGAAATGAACAGCAATGATAAAGTGGATGAGCATACTTTGTTCATGATCGGCAGCAATACCAAGGCTTTTACCGGTACGGCTTTGGCAATGTTGCATGTTGACAAAAAATTATCACTGGATGATAAGGTACAAAAATGGTTACCCGATTTTAAATTGTATGATCCCTGGGTTGCCAAAGAAGCTAATATCAGGGACCTGCTTTGTCACCGCCTGGGTTTTGAGACCTTCGAGGGTGATTTTATGTATTTTGATTCTGACCTTACGGTTGCTGAAGTGAGAGAAAAAATGGGAAGGCTGAAACCCATGCACAGCTTCAGAAGCAAATGGGGCTATACCAACAGCGCTTTTTTAACTGCGGGAGAGATCATTCCAAAAGTAACAGGAAAGTCCTGGGGTAATTATGTAACGGATAATATTTTTAAACCGCTTGGCATGAATAACAGTCTTGCCATGTCGAAGGATATAAAGGCCTCCAACAATAAAGCTTTGGCGCATACGGTAGTAATGGGAGAACTGAGAAAGATCCCTTACGGGAATATTGATAACATGGCGCCGGCAGGCAGCATTTCATCCTCCGTAAATGATATGAGCAAATGGGTGATGGCACAACTCGACAATGGGAAACTCGATGGAAAACAAATTATTCCTGCCGCTGCTATTGAGCAGACAAGGACACCGCATTCTATCCTTGGCAATGGCGGGCACATGTTCAACAAAGCGCATTTTGCTTTGTATGGCCTTGGCTGGTTCCTGGAAGAATATGCAGGAAGAAAAATTGTAGCGCATACCGGGGGCGTTAATGGTTTTGTTACCAGTGTTTGTTTGATACCGGAAGAGAAACTCGGCATCATTGTTTTAACAAATACAGATGCCAATAATTTTTTTGAAGCGCTGCGTAACGAGATACAGGACGCTTACCTTGGATTGCCTTATCGCAATTACAGCAAAGTTTTTCTGGATCAGCACCATGCCGGTGAAAAGCAAAAAGAAAAACAATGGAAGGGCATAAGAGATTCCATCGCCCTGAACCCTAAGACAGAACTACCGCTTACTTCCTATGCCGGCGAATACCTGCATGAGGTATATGGCAACATGAATATAAAAATTGAAAGCGGTAAACTCATCATGCGGTTTGAACACCACCCCGGAAGATGGGGCACACTGGAACCTCTTGGCGGCAGCCGTTTTTTCTGTACCTACAGTGATCCTTTATTCGGCATGAAGAAACTGGCTTTTACTGTTGAGAACGGGAAAGTGAGGTCGTTGACGGTAAGGGTGGCGGACTTTGTTGAGTTTACAACGTATGACTTTAAAAAGATAACCCCCTAACCCCCTGAAGGGGGAACCGGGAGTTCAATATTAAATAATTTAACCTCTCTTAGTTTATGGAAGAGAATCAACTGAACCTTGGCATTGGTACAAGACTGCAACACACACAACATGGCCCCGGTGTGATAGTGGGCGTACGCTACGCAACCTATCTTATTTCCTTTATTCACCATGGCATAAAGGAGATAGACAAAACAGATGATCACCTCGACGAGATCATTGCAGAGAATGTTAGCGAGGAAGTGGAAACCGCCTCAGCAGTCGAAAAGTCTTTATTAAAGATATTAAGACAATGGAGTGACGTGAATGAAATTGTACCGCTGGGTGATAAATGGCTGGGAGGTACCATGAGCTTACAGGCTGCCGACAAATCATTAAAATCAAAAGACATCCCTATCGATGATTTTTTTCATAAGATCGTGATGCTGCGTGACCGCCTTCGTGTGCTGGAACAAAACATCAACAGCAACAAAAAATTAAGCGACGAAGAAAAAGTGAACATACAGCAATACATTACGCGTTGCTATGGTTCGCTAACTACTTTCAATGTTTTATTTAAGAACAAGGAGCATTGGTTTGTGGGAGACAAGGGTGGAAAGGAAGAATAGCCTCATTGCCTGAAGAGATCATTTAAAGTTAAGTAACATTTGATGATTGGGATTTGAATGCGTTTCGGAAATTTTAAAGTCGTGGCTGCCGATAACAATAAATCCGTTTTTTTTATAGAAGTTTACTGCCCTTTGGTTCTCTTTCCAAACATATAACCAAATGCCCACCTGGTCATGCTCCTTTATAAGATTGATATTAAATTTAAAAAGCTCTAACCCCATACCCGAACTGTAAAATTGTTTTAGTAAATAAATGCGTTCAAGTTTTGCAATATTCTTTGAAGCACTGTCAGCGTATGGTGAATTGAGGACAATTTTGGAATAACCTGCGGCCTGGTTATTATAATAAACGATATGGTAAATGTTATCGGCGTCTTGTAATTCTTCTCTTAAGATCTCGTTATTATAATTTTTTGCTACATAGCTTTCTACATCTTCTGGTTTAGCACTGGTCCCATGAGATTCTGAGAAAGTAAGTCCGGCCAGCCCGGAGAGTATGCGTGCATGCGTTTCATCAGCCCTTATGATAGATGTCATCCCTGGTATCTTTTATTTCAATTTTATAGATCAAACTATGCTCAGCGTTTGGAACGTCATTCAACTTGTCAACTAATTTCATCTTGCATTTTTCAAGAACCCTGATCGAAGCAAGGTGCTTAGGCCTTACGATCGCGAAGATCTCATTTTTATTTAGCTCGTTGAATCCAAAGGCTATGGCGTTTTGTGCAAGTTCGGTTGCATATCCCTTTCCCCAATAGTTTTTGTCAAATCTATATCCCAGGTTTAATTTGGTCTCGTTTCCATAAAGCCTGTCACACAAACCTCCAAACCCAATAATAGATCCCGGATTTTCTTTTTCGCTGATACTCCAGGTACCAAACCCGTTTACTTCCCAATGTGCTGTCATTTCATTAAACGCTTTTTCCGCAGTCTCCAAACTCATTGGCCCGCTGGGATTAAATAAATTTGTATCCGGGTCAGCGTTTATTTTATAGAATCTTTTAAGATCTTCTTTTACCGGTCTGCCAAATATCAATCTATCCGAACTCATCATTTTTTTAAGCGTTACTGTTATAATGTGTTACTAAAATAACAAAACAATCTTTTAAGTCCGCTCTTCAATTTAATATTTAAAAGCCTGCAGCTGAAAGACGGTACCAGGAATATAACCCCGGCTAAATATTTTACGTATCTTACTTTCATACCATTAAACAACTGTCAATGCAAAAGCTCGCTCCTGTTAATACACACGAAAGGGAAATTTTCATGGATGTGCTGCGTGGCTTTGCGATCCTCGGTATTTTTATTGCCAACCTGGGTACGGGTTTCAGCGGTTACCGCGAAAGCGAACATTTAACGGGCCCGATGTTATTACCTGACCTCGATCATAAAATGTCTTTCCTTCACCACATGTTCATCGAAGGGAAATTCTATTCTATTTTCAGCTTATTGTTTGGCTGGGGCATTGCGTTGCAGTTCAAACGTGCGGAAGCCAAAGGCATAAATGCTTTGCCCACCGTAAGAAGGCGGCTGCTTTTCATGTTATTACTCGGCGCCTTTCACCTGATGATATGGTCTGGTGATATTGTTTTCTTTTATGCCCTGCTTGGCTTTATCCTGCTACCCCTCAGAAGATTTTCCAATAAAACATTGCTGATCACGGGGGTGATCCTTACACTCATTCCTATACTGCTCTATGCGGCAAAATCCTATTGGGTCTGGCTGAATGCACCGGCCGGTCTCCTATATGAAACCGGCCAAAGACTGGACAGCAAACTGCTTGGCATAAACTCTGAAGCCGATTATTTTGCCATGGTAAAAAAGGCCGGCTGGTGGGAAATATTGAAGGGGAATGTATCAGGTTTCTTTTACCGCTTTGGTTATTTGTTTTTTGTAAGCCGTATACCAAAAGTATTGGGCATATTCCTCATTGGCTATGCACTGGGCCGGTCAGATTTTTATAAGAATATAGCACAGCATAAAAAGACGGTATACATTATTATAATAGCCGGATTGCTTATTGGCTTACCGGCAAATTTTTATCTCGCCCGCTATATGACGTATTTTATGGGTGATTACTGGGAGCTGAAGGCCAAAGGCCTCTATCAAACCATATTCTATGCATTGGGTGTTGCCCCGTTAGCGATGGCCTATGTTGGCATTTTCATGCTGAGCTTCCAGGCCAATACAGGTAAAAAAATATTATCCGTGCTGGCGCCCGTGGGAAAGATGGCCTTTTCAAATTATATCATGCAATCGATCATTGGTAGTATTGTCTTTCTTGGGCCCGGGCTTGGGTATTCGGGAAAGTTAGGGCCCGTATATTTCACCATTTTCGGCATTCTTGTTTTTGTTGCGCAGATCATTATCAGCACAGTATGGTTAAAATATTTTAACTACGGCCCGCTTGAATGGTTGTGGCGAAGCGCCACCTATAAAAAATGGCAACCCTTCAGGAAAAAGAAGAACAGCAACCCCGAAGCAGCCGGTTGAAAGAATACCTGTTTTAATTAACTCTGCTTATATTTAAATAAGATTTCCCTTTTTAATACATACTATGCTTAGAAGATCAATTTCAATACTTTTAATCTTCCTTCCTGTTCTTTTATCGGCACAGTCTTATAAAAAATTACACAAGCGGGCCATTGTTGTAGATACGCATAATGATATCCTCACCACGGCTATAGACGACAAGCTTATTATCGACCATGACCTTACCGGTAAAACACATTCCGATCTTGACCGTTTTAAAAAAGGCGGTGTAGACATACAAATATTCTCTGTATGGTGCGATGGGTTAAAAGCACAGCCCTATGCATGGGCCAACATGCAGATGGATACATTGGAGGCCGTTGCCAGGCGTAATCCCGGTAAAATAAAAATGGCAGGCAATACTGCGGAGCTTTTACAAACGGTCAAAGAAAAAAAACTGGCCGCCATGTTTGGCGTTGAAGGCGGTCACATGATGGAAAATAACCTGGAGAATCTTGACAATTTTTATAAAAGGGGTGTGCGGTACATGACACTTACCTGGAATAATTCCACCGACTGGGCAACATCTGCGCAGGATGAAACGACAAAGGCAGACTCATTAAAATTTAAGGGTCTTACCGATTTTGGAAAGCAGGTAGTAAAGCGTATGAATGAACTGGGCATGATGGTTGACCTCAGCCATGTTGGTGAACAAACCTTTTGGGATGCTATTAGTGTTACCACGAAGCCTGTTATTGTTTCGCACAGCTGTGTGTATGCTTTATGTCCGCACCGCCGCAATTTAAAGGACGACCAGATAAAGGCCGTGGCTAAGAACGGCGGCGTGATACATTTAAACTTTTACTCGGGTTTTTTAGACAGTAGTTTTGAAAAGCGCAACCGCCAGTTCAATAGAAGCCATAGAGCAGAAAGGGATTCCTTATTGAAACAAAATCCTGAACCTTATTTTGCCGACGTGTTCTTATTTGAAAAATATGCTGCTGAGGTAAAAGCATTACGTCCCCCGCTTTCTTCATTGCTCGATCATCTGGACTATATCGTAAAGCTCGTAGGTGTTGACCACGTTGGCCTGGGAAGCGATTACGATGGCGTTAATTCTTTACCGCAGCAATTGGATGATGTTACCACCATGCCGCTCATTACAAAAGAGCTTCGTAAAAGAGGCTACAGTAAAACAGATATCCGTAAAATACTAGGAGAAAATTTCCTGCGCATGTTTAAAGCGAATGAGGCGAAATAAAAATTTTTAGACCCTCTTTTGCCGTGGCCTGGTCTTCGACCAGCCACAATTTAGGCGCCTGCTGATTCCGGCTGGTTGAAAACCACGCCGGGGCACCTATCTTGCAAAGCCCGAAATAAAATTATAGATTTAACCCTTCTATCCGTTCTTTTGAATTCATAATGATCGTATTCCTTTTACTTTATTCTTTACATAGGAAATAACTGCTTTTATGAATACGCTTGTTGCAAACAGGGCCCGCATACAATCCATTGACCTCCTGCGTGGGCTTGTAATGATCATCATGGCGCTGGACCATACCCGGGATTTTTTTCATGCCCAGGCTTTTACTGAAGACCCACTCAATCCGGCAACCACTACACCCATGCTTTATTTCACCCGCTGGATAACGCATTTCTGCGCCCCCGTATTTGTTTTCCTGTCTGGTGCATCAATTTATTTGCAGAGCCTGAGAAAAACCAAAAAAGAACTTAGCCTCTTTGTGATCAAGAGAGGGCTTTGGCTGATCCTTATCGAAATAACGGTCATAAATTTTGCTTTCACGTTTGATATACATTTTAGTGTTACCGGGCTGCAAACCATCTGGTCAATTGGTATCAGCATGATCATACTCGGGTTATTCATCTGGCTGCCCTTTCCCCTGATATTGGTAACTGGGCTCGCTATTGTATTCGGGCATAACCTGCTTGATCTTTATGAAAAGGGGCGTGAGACATTCAGTGTTTGGTACTCATTACTGCATCGGCCCGGCTTTTATCCTTTATGGGGAAGATATAATTTACTCGTACTCTATCCTTTTCTTTCCTGGGCAGGGTTAATGATGTTGGGCTATTGTTTTGGCAAACTCATATACAATAATGAAGGGGCGCAAAGAAAAAAAGTATTGTTATGGCTTGGGCTGGGCATTACAGCATTCTTTATCATTGTACGTATAGCAGATATTTATGGCGACCCTGATGTTTTGACCAACACGGATAAGCCGTTGAATTCTCTTTATTCCTTTCTTGAAGTGGCAAAATACCCGCCATCCTTATTATATATGTGTATGACCATTGGGCCCGCCATTGTATTCCTGGCTTTTTTTGATAAGGCAACAGGCCGGGTGAGCAGGTTCATCTCTGTATATGGAAGGGTTGCTTTTTTTTATTATATCCTCCATTTTTTCCTGATCCATCTTTTAAGCTCAATATTCTTCCTTATGAGGGGACACAAATTCGCACAGGGCATATACCCCAATGGTGAGCTCCCGAATTTTCTCAAGCCGGGTGAAGGATACAATTTGTTTATCGTGTACCTGCTGTGGATCGGGATAGTTGCGCTGCTGTATCCCCTATGCAAATGGTATGATGCTTATAAGACCAGGCATAAAGAAAAATGGTGGCTGAGTTATTTATAATTTGAGAATTTGAACCA
This sequence comes from Ferruginibacter sp., assembly GCA_035318685.1. Lineage (GTDB taxonomy): Bacteria > Bacteroidota > Bacteroidia > Chitinophagales > Chitinophagaceae > Ferruginibacter. The sequence continues at coordinate 2,138 of DATHEH010000411.1, read as the reverse complement.
TAGAGGAGCATAGGGAATATAAGAAATACAAAGCCCTGGACACCAATCTGGTTCATTTTACTTCATTAACCAAGATCATTATGCCGGAAGAAAAAGAAACAACAACCGACAGATCGAAGATCCCGCTGAACAGGGTATTGGGATTATTCACCAGCGTGCTATTGGTATCGGGCATTATGATAGGCTCGGGTGTTTTTAAGAAGATCATCCCTATGTCGCAAACCGGGCTGAGCGAAGGCTGGATATTGGGCGCATGGATCATTGCCGGTATCATTACCATGTTTGGTGCATTCACCATTTCCGCCTTATCCTCACTTACTGAACAATCGGGTGGTATATATGAATACCTCCGTTTATCCTTCGGTAATTTTTTTTCTTTCCTGTTTGGCTGGACGGATTTTACGATCATAGGTCCTGCATCGATCGCAGCACTGGGTTACATTTTTGCGCAAACAGTAAACTCATTTGTTCCGCTTGCAAACCCGCTTTCATCATTAGAGCATATTTCTATCGGCATCATCACACCTTTTTTAAATTCCGGAATCAAGCTGCTCGCCATTGCTGCTATCGCCTTACTCACCTGGATAAATTACCTGGGCGTTAAAAAAGGAGGAGCCATAAGCAACGTGATCACATCAGCCAAGATACTGGGCATACTTATCATTATTGTCTTCGGCCTTTCTTATTCTGTTCCTGCCATAAGCAGTGCAGCGGAAAACATAGCGGCACCTGCTACGCTGAACGGGATGGCTTTTTTCAGTGCTATGTTCGGCGCCATGCTCAGCGCTTTCTGGGCTTATGACGGATGGAGTAATATCACCTATATGACCGGCGAAATAAAAAACCCGAAGCGTAACCTCCCGCTTGCGATAATGATCGGCGTGGGCATCGCCATGTTCTTATATGTAGTAGTGAATTATGCATACATGAATGTACTGTCTTTACAACAGCTGGCTGCTGTTGACCAGAATACCATCGGCGCCGTGGTTGTTGCGGAAACAATGATCGGCAGCACAGGCAGAACACTGATAGTTGTATTGATCATGGTAAGTGTGTTCGGTTCTCTTAATGGTGTTATCATGGCGCATACCCGGGTATATTTTCAAATGGCCAGGGAAAAATATTTTTTCAAAAACTTTGCAAAAGCGCATCCGAAGTACAGAACGCCATACATATCTCTCTTCTACACTTTTATCTGGAGCAGTGTACTGGTGATGTCGGGCACATTCGACATACTTACTGACATGGTGATCTTTGCCGGTTTTCTTTTTTATGCCATGGTGGCCCTGGCCCTTTTTAAAATGAAAGGAAATGGAATGATCAAAACGAAAGTAATCGGCTATCCCGTAATACCTGTTATCCTTATCTTATTTTCAGCAGCGCTTATTGTAAACACATTCATGGTACAAACAACATATTCCCTGATCGGGTTAGGGCTGATACTGACCGGTGTGCCTTTTTATTTTTATTTTAAAAGAAAAAACAGTTTGACAGGTGAGTGAAGAAAATAAAAATATATCCAACTCCACAAAAACTTCATCGGATGGTGAAGAAGTGAAACCCGGAGAAATTAATCCGGCTACTCCCGGGGAAACAATTGTAGCTGAAGCTGAACAACAAACTTCATTTGTTTCAGCAGTTGCAGGCAAGAGCAGAAAGACTGATGGCGTTAATAAAAAAAGAATACCGACTCGACTAAATCATTATGGAAAAGAATAAGAATAACAGGCCAACCCTTAAGACCAATATCATAAAGTTCCTGGTTTACCTGATCATTGGTTTTGCCTGTGCATTTATTTACCGGCAATTAAAAAATTAAGATTGTCAGCCCAACATCTTCTAGTTCACTCCTCCTTTCCTTGTTGGTGATCTTTGTTCAGGCCATTTGCCAGGTTCACCCGTACGTGAGTTTGACGGTAATACAATCTTTTCACGTGAGGTCTTATTGGGGTCTTCGCAGGCCATATAAACAAGGATGGCGGTCATGATCGCATTGCTGCGCACATCATCAAAAACAATTTTATCATAAGTATCCCTGTTGGTATGCCAGGTATAGCTTCCGTACAACCAGCTGTTGGAGCTCAGGCTGAATGCCGGTACGCCGGCAGCAACAAATGAAGCATTATCTGAACCGCCTC
>DATHEH010000410.1:0-2412 GCA_035318685.1 Ferruginibacter sp. | reverse complement strand
GGGGCAATTACAGGACTTATGGAGAAACCGACCTGGTTCAGAACAGCTGGATCATAAGGGCAGGTACACAATATTACCCTGCTAAACAAACTACCGTCGCCAAGAAATATTTCAGCTTCGTAAAATACAGGGCCGGCTTTTATTATGGTACGGACTATCTCACATTGAATAAAAACAAGCCTGAGTACGGTTTTACGCTTGGTACAGGTATGCCTTTAACCTCGTTAAGACGCATAAACTATAATGGAGAATATGTTGTTTTGAATACCGCATTGGAAATAGGCAACAGGGGCAACAAGCAAACAAATCTCCGGGAGAACATTGTTCGTTTCAGTGTAGGTATTTCCATGAATGCCCGCTGGTTTCAAAAGCCAAAATACAATTAATGGCTTTGACCTTTATTGTTGATCATTTCTACAAAAGTCTTTAATGATATTGCCATTGTGTTCATACCGGAAAACTTTCTTTATTCATATGGCGTTCTTTTTATTATCAGCGCTCTTCCTCGTTTCCTGCCAGAACAGTAAAAAAGAAATACAGGACCTCAACAGCAGGAACCTTGGCGTGGAAGTAGTAAAAAATGTAGACATCAATTATACTTTGGGTGGAAGGGCAAAGGCAAAACTCTTATCCCCTTTGATGCTGAGGGTACAGGAAAATGTTCCCTACGTGGAATTCCCCAATACACTTCATGTTGATTTTTTTAGTGAGGCAGCAGTTGTAGAAAGCATGCTTGATGCGAAGTATGGGAAATACACAGAAGCTGAAAGTAAGGTATACCTCCGCGACAGCGTAAAATTTATCGGGCTGGAGAATGGTGACACCCTCTATTGTGATGAATTATATTGGGACCGTAACAGGCCGGTGTACCAGTTCTATACAGACAAGCCGGTACAGATAAGGACCAAATCACAGATCATTTATGGAGAAGGCGGCTTTGAGACCAACCAGGATTTTACTGAGAAAGTAGTAAAAAAAGTGGTCAACAGTATCATCAGGGTGCCCACCTCCCAATTCCCCGTCAACTAACCAACAGACAGCAATTTTTTCTGCTGCTGTTATCTTAACTTCGGGCACTCAATAATAAAATACTTATGGAGTATCGTCGTCTCGGCAGATCCGGCTTGCAGGTAAGCGTGTTATCTTTTGGCAGTTGGGTAAGTTTCAGTAAACAAATTGATGATAAAGTTGCCGACGAATTGATGGGCATTGCTTATGATGAAGGTGTAAACTTTTTTGATAACGCAGAGGTGTATGCTTTGGGCGAAAGCGAAAAGATGATGGGCCGCGTTTTAAAAAAGAAAAAATGGGACCGCACTTCTTATACCGTTTCATCAAAGGCTTTTTGGGGATGGCGGGGAAAAGCTAATAAGCCCAACCAAACAGGCTGCAGCCGCAAGCATTTAATAGAGGCATGCAATGAGGCTTTACAAAGGTTACAGGTTGATTACCTGGATATGTTCTTCTGTCACCGCCCCGATAAAAATACACCTATAGAAGAAGCCGTATGGGCAATGAACCACCTTATACAACAGGGAAAAGTATTGTACTGGGGAACTAGCGAATGGAGTGGCGTGGAAATAATGGAAGCGCACCGGGTAGCACAGCAATACCGGCTCATAGGGCCAACGATGGAGCAACCGCAATACAATTTGTTTGAAAGGGATAAGATGGAAAATGAATTCCTGCAAATATTTAAAACAGTAGGATTGGGCACCACGATCTGGAGCCCGCTGGCCTCAGGCCTTTTAACGGGAAAATATAATGACGGCATTCCAAAAGGCAGCCGCTTTGCATTAATTGGCTTCGACTGGTTAAAAGATAAGTGGGTAATGGATGAGAAGATAAAAAAGGTAAAGAAGCTCAGTGACCTGGCAGCCAAGTTAGGTGTGAGCACGGCTTCATTAAGCATTGCCTGGTGTATTAAAAATCCAAATGTAAGTACCGCGATCCTGGGCGCAACAAAAAAGACACAGCTGCTGGATAATTTAAAAGCACTGGATGTGGCTGCAAAACTTACACCGGAATTAATAGATAAGATAGAAGGTATCATGAAAACAAAACCGGTATTGCCCGAATATTGAATATGGGAAAAACAATATTATATGGTATCCCCAATTGTGATACAACCAAAAAGGCAATAAACTGGCTCAGTAAGAATAAGATCCCTTATTCCTTTCATGATTATAAACACGAAGGGATAAGCAAAGAAAAATTGCAAGCGTGGTTTGCAAAAGAAGGCAGGGAGAAGATATTTAATAAACGAAGCACAACCTGGAAGGAATTACCAGCTGTAGTACAAAATAAAGTAACTGATGATGGATCGGCAATAAAGATAATGATAGCGCACAACAGCATTATCAAGCGACCGGTGATTGAACATGACGATACATTGCTGATAGGATTTAACGA
>DATHEH010000409.1:0-3004 GCA_035318685.1 Ferruginibacter sp. | reverse complement strand
CCGTTAAGATGATGACCGATCTCATGCGCCAACACGCTTACCGACGCCCATTTATTTCCTGCTGCTACATTTAATTTTGAAATGAAAGCTGGGTTATAGGCAATGTACCGCTTACCCTTATAAGTTACCGCGGCTGCATTTGGAACAGCTGCAGAAGCCATCACCTCGAAATTGGCTTTAAGCCCGACCACGGCTATTATATCAGCAATGATCTCTTTGGCGTCATCCGCGGCTGAAGATGTATGGGTGTAAGATGATGCAGGCTTTATACCGGGGCTAACTGCCTGGATATTAAGCAAAGCAAAAACTAAAAAGGATAATGAGAAAAATGTTTTCATAGGTACAGATCTTGAACCTGTAATTTCCTATTTATTTTTGTTTAAATAATTGTAAAATAAGTTTCAACAGGTGGTTTTAACAAACCATTTCCTGTCCTGCAAGATGCGTTAATTAAATGTTTTAGATTGTAGCTCGGTCATAGTAGCTTCTTCGCAACTTTTACTGATGGGGATGATAAAGAGTGAGTATTGGCCATAGATCTTCGATTTGCCTTTTATTTCGAAGCGCTTCGTTTCCGAGTAATTGAATCTTTGACTATTGGTGAACATGGTATTTATCTTCTTTTCATCAATGTCTGGGTTAAGCAGGTAAATAACATCCATGTGTTTGTTGGATATGCTGATGATGTGTACGGGGCTCACAAATTTGAACCAGTTTTTTTTTGAGTGGAAATGTATGCTTGCCGAAAAACAAATAACACCATTTGGCTTTTCCAGGCCATAGTCTTTGATGAATGATACCAGTGGTGGCGACTCCTGTTTCATGCTTCAGAAATACACAAATCTTATTCCATTTCTTGTAAATACATGGGTTATGTGGACAGATTATTAAAAAAATGACCCCGGTAATACCAATTTCTCAATCGACATTCCCGGGATCATTTTCGATGAAACCACCAGTTTGGGTCTTAATTACCTCAAATTAATTACCAAACCTGGCCACATAATATTTTCCTGCACTGTTGGTAAAGCTGCCGGCAGCGTATACATTACCGGAGGCATCAGTGCTCAATGAGGTTATATTATTGTTCATCAGGTTAGAGCTTGTTCCCAGCTGTGTCCAGGTGCTGCCATTCCACTTTGAAACTACCTGGCGTCCCCCGGTGGTATAATTGCCCGCTACATAAATATTTCCTGAAGCATCCGTGGTAATACTATTTATCGGGCCGTTGGCGTTCAGGTTAGTACCCAACTCGGTCCATGTGGTACCGTTCCATTTAGCAACATAATTGTTAGCGCTTCCGTTTGTAAAGCTTCCAACCGCATAAATATTTCCGGCGGCATCCATCGTCGTTGCCTGTATATTGCCATTTGCATTTAATGCATTAGCGCCTGTTCCCAGCTCTGTCCAGGTCGTGCCATTCCATTTTGCAATATACCTTTTACCTGTGCTGTTGGTGAAGTTTCCTGTTGCATAAATATTACCTGTAGCATCAGTGGTAACGTTGGTAATGCTGCCATTCGCATTCAGTGCATTGGCACCCGTGCCAAGCTCGGTCCAGGTCAGGCCATTCCATTTAGCCACATACCTGCTGCCGGTTGAATTGGTAAAACTGCCTGTTGCATACATATTGCCTGAAGCATCAGTAGTTATTGAATTGATATTACCATTTGCGTTAAGGGCGGCAATACCTGTTCCTACTTCTGTCCAGTTCGTTCCATTCCATTTTGCTACGTATTGCATACCTAAGCTGTTACTGAAGTTGCCGGTAGCATAAATGTTTCCTGAGGCATCACTAGAAAATGAAGTGATATTGTTATTTGCATTTAATGCATTGGCTCCTGTTCCTACTTCAGTCCAGGTGCTGCCATTCCATTTGGCGATGTATTGCTTGCCGCTGGCGTTGGTGAAGCTGCCGGTAGCAAAAACATTCCCGGAGGCATCAGTCCTCACCATATTGATGCTGCCGTTTGCATTAAGTGCATTGGCTCCTGTTCCTAACTCAGCCCAGGCAGCAGTTGATGGAGGACCAGGATTGTTGACATCTTCTTTGTCGCAGGCAGTAAAAAATAAGGAGGATAGTGCTAAAGGGATGATCAAAAGATTGTTTTTTCTTTTCATGGGGATGTAAATTTTAAAGTGGTTGAATTTATTTTATACCCCGGTCAAATTTCTTTTAAAAAATTTTTGACCCGGGCGCAAAAAAAATAAACTAAAACCATACCATTGCATTTTTTTATAATAAAAGAGCATGATAGTATTGTAAGTAACAATGAAATATTTTTTTTGTTACTGTGTCGGGGAATTAATGCCACTAACGGGTTACAGATGTTTTTTATATTTCGCAGAAAATATCCCCAGCATAAGGTTAACAAGAAATGAAAAGGAATTTGAAATAATAATAATCCAGTCTTTTTTTATGATGCCATAACAAATCCACAGTCCCAGCCCTGCAAAAAGGATGATCATCATTACAATTGATATGTCCCCTGCTTTTTTTTCTTTGATTACTTTTATCAATTGCGGTACAAGTGAAATTCCTGTACCGATACTGGCAATAATGCCTATAATGGTTTCCGTATTCATCGTTCAAAGCTATAAGCCTTTGCGGCAAATATAATGAGATCAAAAAGAACATTAAAACAATACAGACTACTGGTTTATCCAACACCAAATGCGGATTAACGAAAACACTTCGGCCTAAGACGTATGCTCATCCAGTGTTTGTGCTACGCAGTTAACATCTGTTTCTTCGATTAAATCTTTCACAGATTCGCCTTCTTCATCCTCAAGACCTAAGTGCTTAGTGATCTTTTGTACCATTCGCACTATCATTGTGGTTTCCTGTTCATCAAGCATATTTATCTGCAACTCGAGGTGGGCCCTTTTATCGGCTTCCCTGGTCATTCTGTTCTGGCTCATCAGTACCAAAAGCGTAAGAAAAATGGCTTCCATTTCCAGGCCTGAACTTTCGGGGCAGGTAGTTCGATGCTATGGCGTCAAC
>DATHEH010000408.1:0-2252 GCA_035318685.1 Ferruginibacter sp. | reverse complement strand
CCGTTAATAAAGTATTGGCAGTTACTGAACTTACAGCTGCAGTACTGACCGTTGGCACAGATATAACCGGTAAAGGCTCAGGATTGTTCTTTGAACAGCTGAAGGAAAGGACGGATAGCAGAATAACAGATAAAAACGTTTTCATAATTTGATCACAGTCATTTAAGTAAAACAGGCGTTGTTTCTATGAGATAAAAGTAATTTATATTATTAACCTGGAAAACCGGAACATGGAATTTATTCCTGAACTATTGAATTTCTGCCTGCTGTTCAACCGATTATGCCAATCACGACAGGCATGGGCTGCAGGGGAACAGGTACGCCACACTAGTTTTTCTTTACCGCATACCTGTGCCGGTACGCGAACAACCAACCATTTGGACGCCTCATTTTTGCGGGATTGCATTGCGAACCTAATCTTTTGTTCCGCAAAAAAACCGGTCATTTGCAGTTTTTGCGGAATTTGCCGGTAAATGCCGGTAAACCACGAAACTGCTAAGGGGTTTTGTTGTATCCTTCTTGTATCCCGCTTGTATACAAACATGAAATTTATACGTAAGATCGTCAAAAGTATACAAGAAGGACACTGGAAATACACAAGGAGACCCCCGGGCAACTGCCGGAGTTAATTGCCGAAACAGGCATTTTTACTGATATTCCGCAAAAACTGCCCAGGGTTTTGATTTACCGGGCATCTTCGCTAAACTTGCTCATTGATCAATTTCAAAATGAGTTATCAGCAATAGTAATGCAAAGGCAGGTACAGCGGGTTATCGTTCCTTGCAAAGCTATTTGCGGATCAGGGGCAGCTGATGCTAAAAATGCTTTGCTCATTATTTGGGTAAAATGTGCGTTTATTTAATCGGATGAATTTTTGCCCGCAGGTTTGTGGGAATTTTTTATCGTGGTTCATTTTTGCACACAGTTGTGTGGGCATTTTTTAATGGCCTTTCATTTTTGCGCACATAATTGTGTGCATTTTATATGGCAGTTTTTTTTAGCCACAACGGAGGCTTCATTCGGCACAAATACGCCGTGCTGTTTTTCCTTGCCCCATATCTGCGCCAGAGGGGGAATGCCCGGCGGGTTTTTCACCAGCCGGACGAGTAGTTCATCAATTTATTCTGGCTGGTGGAAGACCACGCCACGGCGAAAAAGAGCAGCGATGAAAATGATCGTTAATAATCCTAATGTTTTCATATATCTTTTTGTAGAATTCCGTAAATCAAACATAACATGCCTAACACAAAAGCTACGATCGTTTTCCCGGTTATTTATCCTTAAGAAACTTTCTCATCCCATCAGACACTTGCTTTGGATTGGAAACAAATACATAATGATGCGCCCTGGGTAACACAATTACCTGCCCCGCTTTCACTTCTGCCTTAAATTTATCGATCTGTTGACGGCCATATGTTTGAAACAATGTAAACAATTCCATAGCTGAATTACGCCCGGCGGAATCCAACTCGTCATAAAAATTCACCATGTCACGTACAGAATCAGGTTCTGCAAAAAAAGAAAGTGCCGGCGCCTGTATTGCTTTATAGTTCGGTTTCTCTATGCCCGCCATGATAATTCCATAAATACTGTCTGCTGTAATATCTTTTACATAGCGGCCATCTTTTGCAAAAACAGCACCCGCCCTTAATTCAGATTCACTCACGCGGATACCATACACCCGGAGCATAAATTTCTGTACGGTACTTATTGATGCGGAATCTTCTTTTTTCATTTGAGGGAATGCCGGTGCTTTGGCTAACATCTCCCCTAGCGCTGTTCTGTCTGCCGCAGCATCCAGGTATACCAGCTTATTTACCCGGGTTGGATACAGTCCTGCAAATTTTGTCATCTCCTCCCCTGCAATGGAATGCCCTATAAGCGTAATGCGTTCGATCTTTAAACTATCTATCAGTGTAAGAATATCTTTTGCCAATGTAGCAGCATCATATCCCGCCCCGGGCTGGCTCGAAGCGCCAAAACCACGCCTTGTTAAAGCCATTACATGATATTCATTTGTGAACTGCGGCGCAAATTCTTCAAACACGTGTGCAGTATTACCAAGGCCCGCAAGGAACAAAAGGGGCTCGCCTTTACCACCCCAATCCAGTAGTTCCAGTTTAACACCCGGCTCAACGGCTACAAAAGAAACAACGGGAGCCGTATTGGTTTTGGTCTCTTTATTTGTACACATGCATAAGCAAAGTGAAATGCAAAGGCAGGCAAGCAGCTTTTTTATCATTTGTTAGTTT
>DATHEH010000407.1:0-15975 GCA_035318685.1 Ferruginibacter sp. | reverse complement strand
ATACTGTTGCTGCAATTGTAAACAATGTATACGACCCAACACTGTTTGCCACAAACCTTCTTGTTGATCAGCTGGGTTTCTATAATGGAGGAACACCTTATGTGGAACCTGTAAGTACAGGAACACTTGATGACGGCCGTTGGGATAATATCGTTTTGCCATTCTCTTTTCGTTTTTATGGAAATATATTCAATGCTGTAAACATCAGTACCAACGGATGGATCGGTATGGGTGCCAGCAATTCCACTACAACAGGCTATGGCGTTGCATTACCCAATGCAGCTGCTCCAAATAATGTTATACATGTCATTTCTTCAGACCTGACCTTTGCAGGGATAACAAATGCAGCGGTTCTACAGTATTTTACTGTGGGTACTGCCCCCAACAGGAGATTTGTGATCGACTATAGCAGTATCAAGTTCTTTACCGGAACAGCTACTGCCGATATACAGGTCATTTTATATGAAACAACAAACGTTGTAGAAGTTCATACAACAAGCTGTACCAATAATACCGAGGTTAAAGCACAGGGAATAGAAAACAGTACCGGAACCGTAGCCGCAGTTGCCACAGGCAGGAACAATACAACAGTGTGGGCAGGCATACCAAATGCCTATCGTTTTACACCCGACAATATAAATTTCACCTGGTCTCCTGCAACCGGTTTAAATACCACAACAGGCGCAACAGTTATTGCAACACCTGCAAGCACTACAACCTATACCGTTAACGCGGTGAATCCATCTAATGGTTTCACGGGTAATACTACTGTAACGGTTACCATAAATGCCGCTTCACATACCTTAGCCGCGGTAGCCGGTGGCCCGGCAATCTGCCAGAACATAAGTGTTTCTGCCGGTGGTACCAGCTATCGTGATGGTAACTGTAACCTTATTGCCAGCATAGTTCCTGCAGGCGCCTCACCGGTAACCAACGCTGTTAACACCTGTATTCAATTAGGTACGGGCTCTACCAAAAGAGGAACAGCAACCTTATACCTTGCGAGAAAATATGATATTGAGCCATTGATCAACCCGGCAACTTCTACAGCCAATATCACTTTATACTTCCTGCAAAGTGAATTCAATAATTTTAATTCAAAAGCTACCGATAGCGGGCATAAGCTATTACCAACCGGGCCTGCGGATGCAGCGGGTATAAGTAATCTTGTATTAAGACAGTTTCACGGCACAGGAACAAACCCTGCCAACTATACCGGCGCATCGCAGGATTTTACAACTGCTACGAGTGGATTTACCGTTGCCTGGAATGCCACACGCAGCTGGTGGGAAGTAACAGTTCCGGTAACTGGCTTCTCGGGTTTTTATATTACCAGCGCTTTAGTGGGTGTACTGCCCATCTCGCTTGAATATTTCAAAGGCGTGCAGGTGGATAATAAACATACATTGACCTGGAAAGTAAACTGTACTTCATCCAAAGCAACTTTTGAAATACAAAGAAGCGGTGATGGTCAAAACTATGCTGGCATCGGAACCATTACTGCTGACCAGTTAAGATGCGCCCAGCCTTTCGATTATACGGATGAGCGCCCATTAAAAGGCATGAATTACTATCGTATCAAGATCATTGACCCGGATAGTAAATTCTATGTAAGCAATACCTTATCGTTCATGTTAAAAACAAAGGGATTTGATATCGTAAGCATCAGCCCGAACCCTGTGATAAATGAAAACGCGGTATTAAAGATCAGTGCAGGTGATAATGCACAGGTAAGGATAAATATTTCTGATCTTACCGGAAGAGTAATAAGTAATCAAACCGCCCGGTTAATACCAGGTATAAACCAGGTGGTACTGCCAACAAGTTCTCTTGCAAGGGGCACTTATCATATTACTACTTATTCACCGGGTGCAACACCCAGGTCGATAAAACTGGTCAAACAATAGTTCTTACTAACCCCCATCTATATCAAAACGAAGCAGCTCAAAAGGCTGCTTTGTTGTTTTTATAAGGATCCGCTGCAAGCGGTTACCTTAAGATATTGTATTTTTACTTTTCAATAGTATACTATATGAGTTCGATTACAGAAAACAAACCCGTTATTGGTTTTTCCTGTGGTGATATCAATGGAATAGGAATAGAGATCATCATAAAAACATTAAGCGACAACCGCATCCTGGATATTTGCACACCGGTAATATTCGCGAATAACAAGGTCATCAATTTTTACAGGAAAAGTTTAGCCGATATCAATATCAATTTTACCAGTATTAAAGAGATCGGCCGCGTTAATCACAAGCAGCTAAACCTTTACAATTGCTGGGAGGAAGAAGTAAATATCAACCCGGGGATTTTGAATGAGACCGGTGGAAAATATGCCATCCGGAGCCTTACGGTTTCTGCCCAGGCATTAAAGGATAAAAAGATAGACGGCCTTGTTACAGCCCCCATTCACAAGAACAACATACAATCCGGGGATTTTAATTTCACCGGGCATACTCCTTATTTGAAGAATTTATTCGGCGTGGCAGATATTGCCATGTTCATGGTAGCAGCAAATATGCGGGTAGCCTTATTGACCGAGCACGTAGCTGTAAAAGATATTGCACAATACATTACCAGGGACAGCATTCTCAGTAAACTGCAGGTGGTAAATAATTCTTTAAAGCGTGATTTTAATATTACCAAGCCAAGAATTGCGGTGTTAGGGTTAAACCCACATGCAGGGGATGAAGGATTGATCGGCAAGGAAGAAGAAGAGATCATAAAGCCCGCCATCAAAGAAGCCAAGCACCGGGATATCTTTTGCTTTGGACCTTATGCCGCTGATGCATTTTTTGCAAGGGGCCAGCATGAAAAATTTGATGCCGTACTGGCTATGTACCACGACCAGGGATTGATCCCTTTTAAGTCATTATCGATCGGCGAAGGTGTTAATTATACCGCAGGTTTGAATGCTGTGCGAACTTCACCCGACCATGGCGTTGCTTTTGATATTGCCGGGCAGGGAAAGGCGGATGAAGCCTCCTTCAGGGAAGCCATTTATAAATGCATCGACATCATCAATGGCAGGAAAGAATATGATGAGCAACACAAGAACCCCCTCAATAAAATGAGCGCAGGCATGATCGCCAAGGCAGTAGATGAAAAGATCACAGAAGAATAACCAGGGGGTTACTCCACTTCGAAGCTGATCTTTACATTAACCCTGTACTCGTTGATGTTTCCTTTTTTATCCAGCTGCACACTCATGTTGCTTACATTTGCGCTTTTGATATTACGCAAAGATTTTGAAGCATGCTTTATCGCATTTTGCGTAGCATCTTCCCAACTCTTTTTAGAGTTGGCTAAGATCTCGATTACTTTTAAAATTGCCATGACCGTATATTTTATATAATGTACAATTATTTGGTCATAGTTTATAGTAAAATCAGGGAAAGATCACTGACCGTTGGGGTTCATGTAGCTCTGCAGGGCATTTACGTAGGCTTCAAAGGACTCGATCCCTTTTTTGGTGATCTTGCAGATGGTTTGAGGATAATTATTATTGAATTGCTTGGTTACATCGATATAGCCCGCGTCTTTTAATTTATTTATCTGCACACTCAGGTTGCCCGCGGTAGCGTTCGTTTTCTCTTTTAAAAAAGTGAACTCAGCTTCCTTTACACTCATAAGGAGGCTTACGACTGCAAGCCGCAATTGTGAGTGTAGTATGGGATCAAGTTCTTTGAATTCCATGGTAAGCCAGGATTATTTTTTTACGTTATTTTTATCTTTCCTGTACTGGGCTCTTAACAATAATCCGGGTATGATATAACCTATTAAAACCGCAGCGGCTATAATGAGCATATCATATTTTAATTCTTTGTTGACAAAAACAGCGATGGCGCCGGCCCAGTTAACAACGGCACCGATCATAAGGGCCTTTGATCTCACCATACCTCCTTTTATAAGCATGAAGAATCCGAAGAGCATCAGTAAAAATCCAAAGCCACTATTGGGACCGGTAGCAATATTGATGGCAAATATGATAATGAAGATGCAAACAATAAAGCTTATATCGACCAGTATCATCAGGTCATCTACATAGGTCCTTACGATCTTACGCTTAGGCTTAAATAGGTCATACGCCAACAATACGATCGTTACTATCCCGAAAATATTCCAGCCCAGAAAAACATTATCCGCCCCCATATCTATAAAGAAATAAGTGGAAAGGCAGGCCAGGAAGATCATGGTGCCCCAAAGCAGCCAGCTAAGACCACTGTCTGTAATATTTGTCTTTGCCTGGTTGATCATCTGGTGGATGATCTCCAGGCTTTTTTCTTTTGAAAGTTGCTGATCGTTTGACATATTAACTAAGATTGCGTAAAGATTTATTTTTTGCTACGAAGCATATAGGCAGGAATAATATAGCTTACTAATATGGCAGCCGCTCCAAAAAGTATCTGGTAATCATAATTAAAATAGCCTGAAGCGATCGCCAATACCCAGGCTGCCAAGCCGCCATAAACAAGTGGTTTGAATTGCAGGAATTTGCCTGAGATGAAAGTTCCCAGCCCATAGAGTAATATAAAAAAAGGGAAAACATTGGTATGCCATCCCATACGGGTGAGTATCATACTCAAAACAAAAAAGCTGATCCCCATACCCATCCAGAGATATTTCATACCCTCGCCAACATAAGTGTTTGCTTTCTGCCGGCGTTCTTCTTTCATCCCTATATAGGCACTAAAAATGGCACCCGGAATAATGATCAGCCATACCAGGTAATGTTTTGGATAAAGGAAAACAGTTTTCAAAACAAACTGCCCTGTACAGGCAATAAATGTGAGCCAGCCCCAAAGCAGGAAATGTTTGCTATTGTCACCCATTTCCTGCCGGGTTTTTTGGATCATATTCTGGATCAGCTTTAAACTATCCTGTGGAGAAAAATTTTCCTGTTCCATAATGATAAATTTTATAATTCAGCCTTACTGCTTGGTTAATTATTTACATTCCGATATCAGCAACTCTACCCTTTGCTTTCCCCAGGTGGGATGGATCTCACTTGCCGGTTTGAAATTATTATACTTATCAAGTGATGATTGTAACACGGGTTTTGCAGTTACGCAACCGCCGCCATATTGCTCAGGCGTATATTTTAAACCCTGTCCTTTCAGGTATTCAGGCCTTGGGTTTGTGGGATCCTGCCGCATGGCGTCATCGATGGCTGATGCTGCTTCCGGGGCATACTCCATATACCTTACCATTGGATTTACCATCATGTGGCTGCTGGCGATCATACTTTTTATGCAACTTACTTCCGAGTTATTCGGTTGCAGCGAATCTGCTATATTGATGAGGCCAGTTGCCTTGTCTGCTATCGGATCCACTTTGGATTTATCCTTCTCCATATAAGTATAATAGACCTGGCAAAGAGCGGCATAATAATAAGCCAGCCATTGGCCTTTTTCTGAAACAGCAATGCGCTCAAAATTATTGGCTAAGGTTAATAGGTCTACCGGGTTTTTAAAACTGGAATCAATTGCAGCAATATTCTTTTTCATCGCTGCAACGTATTTATCATTTTGAGCAAAAGCGCTGACCGATAAAATTAGCACAGCACTTAGGAGGAATATCTTTTTCATTATTTGTTATTTTTAATTTGTTTAGTATTATTTTTTGTTCTTTAATTTTTCATACTCTCTTTCTACCGAATTAGCTTGCGGAAAAATATAGGCCCCGGCAAAATGAAAGGCCAGCCCCACACCCCACCCAAGGGTTGACCATAAAGGCCATGGAATATTGCCCCAGCCGAAATTGCCAAAATCGATATCATGGCGGTTGCCGGATAAGAACCATATACCCCATAAAAATGCATTTATAATGATATAGGTCACTGCATGTGTTTTAAAGCTTGCCCTTTTTTGGGCGATCTCCCATAAAATGGGGTCTTTGCCTTCGGGAGCTGGTTGATAGTCTGGCATAAAAAAATATTTATTGGTTATGAAATGTTTTAAAAGGCTTTTAAAGATTATTGTTAATTGCATCCTGTGTCCTGTCTATGCCAAAGCTGATAAAGCAACCCAGGAAAATAAAACGCTTTGACGGTGGTGTTATCGCTTCCTTCCGCCTGCCATCTGCTGAGTAGTTATAATTGTAAACCTGGTTTTGCCCCAGAACATTATTGATGCCTAACACCCAAACTGTAAATGCTTTGGGATCTTTCTTTCCAATACCAGGTAAATAATTTACACTAAAGCTCATACTGTTATAATTAATGGTCTTTCCCCCGTCACTGATAAAATATTTGCTTTGTACATTATCATAGGCTATATGATAGTAAGGGCGGCCTGTAGCAAAATTGTAGCTGAGGTTGAACTGTGTTTTCCATGGCATTACAAAGCGCTTCACTACCAAGGCCGCGGTATGGCTGGCAGCAAATGATGGTGTGATCGCACCCGGGTAATTCAAATAATCTCTTTTGGTATCCAGGAAAGAATAAGATACCCAGTAGTCAACGTCCTTAAATGTTTTTTTATCTCTCCAAAAAAGCTCCACCCCTTTTGCATAACCAAAACCCTTATTATTGGAAGCTATTTCCCTGCCGGTAAAACTTACGTTCGTTTTATAGAGGTCGTCATAGTCCTTATAAAAAGCTTCTACTCTAAACGTACGCTGACTGCTCATCTTTTGGTACTGGAGAATATAGTGTGTTGCCTGTGAGTAGTTAAGTCCTGCAGTAGTTGGCAGATTTTTTCTGTCCGGGTTCTGGTAAAAGATGCCATAGGCAAATGAAGCCTGGCTGTTATCAGCAAACTTATATGCTACGGACACCCTTGGCGCCACATTCCATTTTTTTATTATTTCTGAATGCTCGACCCTGCCGCCGATCTTGGCTGCAAGACTATTGGTAATATAAATGTCTGTTTCTGCAAATACAGATGCCATGTTATCCTTTACTGATTCGGAAAACCTGGTGCCATCATATAATGTATAGGTTGATCTTTCATCACTGTAGAAATAATCGGTTCCAAAACGGATCACGTTCAAGCCATTCATCTTTTTTTCCAGCACCAGCCTCACCTGTGCATATTTTGCCTTGTTATTTAAAGTGAAGTTCTTGAACGCATAAAGGGAAGAGTTGGAAATTACCTGCTTTTTATTACCGGCATCCTGTAATTCATTTACTATATCGTCTTTGTTGGTGCTGAAGCTGATACCCGTGTTTATTCTCCACCCCGCTGCTATATTATCTCTCCAGTTGATATTTTGGTAAGTATTCAAATTCTCAATTGCAAATGCATTCTTTAAAACCAGCGAATCTATGTCATGCGTTCTGAAACCTGTTTTGTTGGCGCTGATATAACCGTAATACTTTATAAAGCCCCCGCTTTTTGTTTTAATTCTAAAATTAGCGTCCCCCTGGTGGTACACGGGCACCTGGTAAAAATCCTGTTTAAATTTATTGACTTTAAAAGCCAGCCAGAGATCAGTATAATTATAAGAAATACCCCAGGAAGATTTTTTATCTTTTGCAAGATGCTGGATACCGCCGCCAACACCAATCACTGATATGGCCAGGTCGGCCTGTGTCTTTTCCGGAAGGTCTTTACTTTCCAGTATCAATGCAGAGGAAAGTGCCTGACCGTACAATGCAGAATAGCCGCCCGAACTAAAAACAGTTCCTTTGAAAAGAAAGGGATTGAATCGTCCCCTTGTTGCAATGCCCGGTGTGCTGCTGTAAAAAAAATTATTTACCAGGTTCCCATCCATGTATATTTTACTTTCTGTGGCAGAACCTCCCCTTACAAATAATCCCTCACTTTCTCCAACCTGCTGTGTTCCCGGCAGTGATTTAAAGGCACTCGTTACATCTCCGTTAGCGCTTGGCGTTGTAACAATATCCAAAGCGCTTAAAACGGCTCCCTTATTTTTATCACTTGCAACAAATGAACCGGCAGAGATCACAACGGCTTTTAACTCTGTAACCAGTTCCTTTAAAGAGATATTTAAAACCAGTGGATCCGTCTCAAGTTTGATCACCTGCTGGAATGGGCGATAACCTATAATTGATGTCTCGATCAGCTGTGCGCCTTTTTCTGGGGTGGAAAAAGAGAAGTTACCCAGGGAATCTGTTGTTGATCCGTCATAGGTATCTTTTAATGTAATGCTTACACCCATCACCGGCCTTCCCTTCGTATCCGTAACTTTTCCCGATACCTTAAGCTGGCCTTTTGTGGATAGTGCAGCCATTAAAATAATCAAAGTCAATACCCTTTTCATTTCTTCTAAATTTTACACAAACGTAAAGTAGTTTATAATATAAACCAAATATTTTTTAAAAAATATTTTTTTAATACCTGGGCACGCCCGGAAAAAAGAAATATTCTTCCCCTTGTATATTATTGAATATCAATGGTATACAAGCGCTCTAAGTAGTGCATACCTTACTGTTAGTTTAGGCAGGAACTTATTAACATCGGGTAAAATTTATTTTTTTATGTGGCCGCAATTTGTAATTTAGCAACAGAATTTAATGGGTTAGTAAGTACAAAGGGTCAGCAGAAATGTTGACCCTTTTACTTTGATTTAACTAAAAGAAAATTATAATATAAGTTAGTTCAATTCTCTTTCTTCACTTCGTGTAATGATCAGAACCAGTTGTTAAAACAACGATACTTACTTCCATATTTGTTTTTTCATTCTTCTTTTTACATTTTACATTTATGCCATGAGTAAAACCAGATCAGCTTTTTTTTGCCAGAACTGTGGATATGAAAGTGCCAAGTGGTTAGGCAAATGCCCAAGCTGTAATAGCTGGAACACTTTCGTGGAAGAAGTGATCGTGAAAGGTTCGGATAAAAAGGAGAAAGACGACTGGCGGGAATTCAGCGGAATGGGAAAACAAAAGACCATCTCCATTAATGATGTTAGCAGCGCGGAAGAAAAAAGGATCATTACCACCGATGCGGAATTAAACCGTGTATTAGGTGGAGGCATTGTTTTAGGCAGTATTGTTTTGGTGGCGGGAGAACCCGGTATCGGCAAATCAACTTTATTCCTTCAAAATGGTTTGCTGTTAAAAGACATCGTCACACTATATATAAGTGGTGAAGAAAGTGAACAGCAGGTAAAAATGAGGGCTGACAGGATCGGATCGAAAAGTGAGAATTTTTATTTGCTTACCGAAACCAATACACAAACGATCTTCCAGGAAATAAAAAAGCTAAAGCCCCAACTGGTAATTGTGGATTCCATTCAAACACTGCAATCCCCTTTTGTTGAAAGCGGGCCAGGCAGCATTAGCCAGATCAGGGAATGTGCCGCAGAACTGCAACGCTTTGCCAAGGAGACCAACACACCTGTATTTTTAATCGGCCATATAACCAAAGACGGTACCATTGCCGGACCAAAGATCCTGGAACACATGGTAGACACTGTTCTCCAGTTTGAGGGTGACAGGCATTATGCCTACAGGATTTTACGTACCCTGAAGAATCGTTTCGGTTCTACGGCTGAACTGGGCATTTACGAGATGACAAGCAACGGCATGAGGGCGGTAAGCAATCCTTCTGAATTATTGATCACACAAAAGGAAGAACAATTAAGTGGTATTGCCATTGCGGCTACAATAGAAGGCATGAGGCCTTTGTTAATAGAAGGCCAGGCCCTGGTGACACAAAGTATTTATGGTACACCGCAGCGAACTGTAAGTGGCTTTGACCTGAGGCGTTTACAATTATTACTCGCCGTCCTGGAAAAAAGGGGTGGTTTTCATTTTGGCGTTAAAGACGTTTTTATAAATATTGCCGGAGGCTTAAAGGTAGAAGACCCTTCCATTGACCTGGCGATTGTAAGTGCTTTGTTGAGTAGTTATGAGGACGTACCCATCAACCAGCACTATTGTTTTGCGGGTGAAGTTGGGTTAAGCGGCGAGGTAAGGGCTGTTAACAGGATCGAACAGCGGATCGCTGAAGCCGAAAAACTCGGCTTTGAAAAGATCATAGTCAGTAAGTACAATTCCAAATCATTGGGGAAATTAAAATTCAATATAGAGGTAGTGCCATTAAGTAAGGTAGAAGAACTCTACCAATATTTATTTTAAGATATCTGTACTTTGGCTTTCAGAAAAGAGAGACCAGGAATTATTCTTTTTTCTTTTTTCGCAATAGTGGTTTTATATCATAAGCTGTTTTAATAATTAAAAAAATACAGCAAAAAGTCATGAACATTAAAAAGTAACGTTGAAAGCCATTTTTTAGAACATTTACCTGGTAAAAGAACCAAATTGTCATTAGACAATAAATAACTACCCAGATGATCTTACTTTTTTTCATGATCCAATTTAACGTTAATTCTTGACTTCTTTAAAAACCATATTCTCTTCTGCTGTACATCTTTTCTACCCACACGTATGCACTGGTTGCGGCAGCGATATAGTGGAAGAAAATAACCTGCTTTGCCTGAGGTGTATCAAAGAGCTGCCCCGCACTGGTTTTGCCCCATTCGCAAATAACCCGGTGGAAAAATATTTCTGGGGAAGGCTACCCCTGGCGGCTGCACACAGTGAATTCTATTTTTCAAAAGAATTCTTAATTCAGCACCTCATTCACGAGCTCAAATACAAAGGCAATACGGAAATCGGCTCTTACCTGGGTGAACTGATGGGCAGAAGTTTACTGACCAGTTCCCGCTTTAATTCCATCGATGCGCTGATACCTTTGCCCCTGTATGCCGATAAAGAACGCAAACGTGGCTATAACCAGGCAACAGTTATTTGCAATGGCATGTCTTCGGTAATGAATGTGCCTGTTTTAAACAACCATGTCATCCGCCGGCATGCCACCGAAACACAAACCCGTAAACACCGTACCGAGCGCTGGGAAAATGTAAAAGAAAGTTTTATGATCACCAATAACGACGCATTAAGGAACAAACATTTATTACTGGTAGATGATGTGGTAACAACCGGCGCCACACTTGAAGCATGCGGCCATGTACTCTTACAGGCACAACCGCTTAAGCTAAGTATCGCCACACTTGCTTATGCTGCTAAGTAGCAGGCTAAAAGTGTAGACAAATAAGTCTAAATTTGAAAAATGAAGAAACACGTATTTGTTTATTTCTTTCTGCTAATCGCCAGTTGGCTGCTCTTTACTTCCTGTAAAAAAGATAGTTTCATAAACACTGCGGATGCAAGGCTTACCATTACCACTGATACTTTAAAATACGATACTGTTTTTACCACAACAGGATCAGTCACCAAATTCTTTAAGATCATAAATGAGAATAACCAAAGACTTCGGCTCAGTAAAGTGAAATTAATGGGTGGCGCCGGCTCTGCTTTTAAAATGAATGTTAATGGTGCAAACAGCAATGAAATAAATAACCTCGATATTGATGCCGATGACAGCATCTATGTCTTTGTTTCAGTTATCATCAACCCTAATGCAACCAACCTCCCCTTTATTGTCAGCGACAGTATTCTCATAAATTACAACGGCAATACCCGTTATGTGCAATTACAGGCATTTGGCCAGAATGCAAATTTTTTAAGGAACAATGTCATTACCGGTAATGTGGTATGGACAAACAACCTCCCTTATGTTATCCTGGGAAGCCTGCGTATAGATACTACCGCCACATTGACCATCCAGGCCGGCTCCAGGATCTATTCTCATGCCGATGCGCCTTTTATAGTTGATGGCACACTTACAGTTAATGGTACCCATGCCGGCCCGGTTGTTTTTACGGGCGACAGGCTGGATGATGTTTACAAAGATCTTCCTGCAAGCTGGCCCGGAATTTATTTCCGCGGTGCCAGTAAAAATAATGTGCTGCGCTATGCTGTTGTAAAAAATGCTTACCAGGCCATTGTTACAGAAAAACCCTCCGTCAATGCCAATCCAAAAGTTGTATTGCACCAATGTATAGTTGATAACGCATATGATGCAGGGGTCCTTTGCGTAAACAGCAGCCTGCAGGCAGATAATAGTTTGATCAGCAATTGCGGGGTTAATATTTTTTTAAGTTACGGTGGCGATTATAATTTCACCCATTGTACTGTAGCAACCTATTCAAACCTGTACATTGTTCACAAAAATCCTGTACTGTCTGTAGATGATTTTGCATTTCAAAACGGTACCCTCGTTACCGCTAACCTGAATGCCGTTTTCCGCAACAGCATTTTCTGGGGAGATGCGGGTTTCGTAAATAATGAGGTTATGGTAAGTAAACAGGGAAACAATATATTTAATGTATTGTTTGAAAATAATATTTACAGGGCGCTGAATGACCCGGGCAACAGTACTTTAACCGCAAATATTAAGAACCAGGATCCTTCTTTCGACAGCATTGATGTTAGCAAACGCATCTTCAACTTCAAAATAACAAACAATGCAACAGCCCCTGGTATAAATAAGGGTGCGCTGACGGGCTTTCCCCTTGACCTGGACGATATGAATCGCAATAACGGGCTGCCCGACCTTGGCTGTTACGAAAAACAATAACCGTTCATCAACCTTATTAACCTGCGTCATCTAAATTGACGTAATTTTATTTTCAATAATAAGCCAACCAAAGCCTTGGTCTATACGTTATTCTTAAAAACTATTAATTATGATAAAGTTATTGGCGGTCGTAGCAGCATTTTTTTCCATTGGATCGCAACCCAATACGAATACTCCTTACAATAGTGTTGTTGCAAAGTCTATATACGATTTTAAAGTACAGGCACTCGACGGCGGTACCATCGATTTTTCTGCATTCAAAGGCAAAAAGATACTGATCGTAAACACGGCCAGCAAATGTGGTAATACCCCACAATATGAAGACCTGGAAAAACTGTATGCTGCTCATAAAGACAAATTGGTTATCGTTGGCTTTCCCGCAAATAATTTCGGCGGACAGGAGCCCGGTACAAACAGCGAGATACAGGAATTCTGCAAAAAAAATTATGGCGTTACCTTTCCCATGGCCGCAAAGATCTCTGTAAAAGGCGATGATACGGCTCCCATTTACAAATGGCTATCCCAAAAATCAGAGAATGGCGTTTTGGACGCTGAGATCAAATGGAACTTCGGCAAATTCCTCCTGGATGAAAACGGGAATTTATTAGCTTACTTTGGTAGCAAGGTAAAGCCGATGAGTGAAGAGATCGTAAGTAAATTATAAATGCACCAAGGCTGCTATCTTTGCACCCATGCAATTCCATTCCATCACCGGGCAAAGAGAGACCAAAGAACAACTGGTTCAAATGGTACAGCACAACCGGCTGAGCCATGCCTTATTGTTCCTGGGTAAAGAAGGAAGCGGATCACTGCAATTAGCGTTAGCATTTGCACAATACATCGTTTGCACCCCCAAACCCCCTGAAGGGGGCTTATTTGCAGTTTTTGAACCAACAACAGAAAACTCCGGTTCCCCTTTAGGGGCCAGGGGTAACGATTCCTGCGGCACCTGCCCTGCCTGCAAAAAAGCAAATGAGCTCATTCATCCCGATATACATTTCTCTTACCCGGTAATCACCAAAAAAACGGGAGAAAAACCCATCAGTACAGACTTTATTAAAGAATGGAGAGAATTCATTGTTCAGCATCCTTATGGTAATGTGTACGACTGGCTGCAGTTCATTGGCGCCGAAAACAAACAGGGAAACATAACGGCCAGCGAATGCACCGACATCATCCGCAAACTCAACCTCAAAAGTTTCGAAAGCGAATACAAGATCCTGATCATGTGGATGCCGGAATTTTTAGGCAAGGAAGGAAATAAACTATTAAAACTTATTGAAGAACCGCCACCAAATACCTTATTCATTTTAGTTGCTGAGAATGAGGACCTGGTTTTACCAACCATTATATCCAGGACACAACTGGTAAAAATTCCAATGCTCAGTAACCTTGAAATAGAAGCTGCTTTAGAACTGAATGCGGGTGTTAAAATAGAAAAGGCCCAGCAAATTGCCGCTGTCGCTGAAGGCAATTACCGGGAAGCCTTACAATTACTACAACACGCAGAAGATGATTGGGAGGTCATGCTCAGGGATTGGCTCAATGCGATCATTAAGACCGGCCCGCTTGCCCAGGTAAAATGGATCGACGACACGGCTAAAATAGGAAGGGAGAAACAAAAGCAATTCCTCAGGTATTTCATCCACCTTCTGGAACAAGCCATTAGGCTAAGAGTAATTACACCCCAAAACGAGAAACCAGAAACGGATCAAGGAGAAACCAGCAACGAACTTGATTTCGCCCTCCGCCTCAACAAATTATGCGACCTGGGCCAGCAGGAAGCAATAATAAACGAATTGGGCAAGGCCAGTTACTATATTGAACGTAATGCCAACGCCAAAATGCTCTTTCATGCCCTTTCCATCAGGTTATATCATATTATTAACAACAAATCATTAATTTTGGTGAACTGAGGAGTTTGAGCCAGTAGCAAAGATTTACTAAGTAAGATTATTTTGTAGTCGACATATAATCAGATATCAGCATAGTTGTGTCACTCACTTGTACGGCAAACCAATATGGAACTTTACCTGCCGCATATAGAAATACAGTAAAAGAGTGCGACGCCACTGAAGTATAATAGTAATTCTCCTGCCGGGCTCCCCATTTTTAATTCTTAATTTTTAATTTTTTAATTAACCAATATATGGGATGTGGTAGTTGCGGAACATCTAAGGATGGAGCACCGGGTGGTTGCCAGAGTCATGGCAGTTGCGCAAGCGGCGGATGTAACCGTATGAATGTACACGATTGGCTCGCTAACCTGCCATTCAGCGACCCGGAGAGCGGTTGCCGGGTAATTGAAGTGAGTTTTAACAATGGCAGCCGTAAAGATTTTTTCAGGAACCATACATTACAGCATTTTGAGAAAGGAGACATGATCTCAGTTGAAGGCGTAAGCGGCTTCGACGTGGGGATGGTAAACATCACCGGTGAACTTGTTCGTTTGCAAATGAAGAAAAAGCGGGTTGACGAGAACAGTCCTGACATTAAAAAAGTTTTGCGCCGGGCCAGTGAGACCGATATTTCCAAAATGCTGGAAACAAAGGCAAGGGAAGCACAAGTACTTATCCGCAGTCGTGCCATGGCCCGCCAGTTAAAACTGGAATTAAAAATGGCCGAAGTGGAGATACAGGCCGATGGCCGCAAAGCCACTTTCTTTTATATCGCCGACGATCGTGTCGATTTCCGCGAGCTCATCAAATTATATGCTGCCGAATTTAAAGTAAAGGTAGAAATGCGCCAGATAGGTGCCCGCCAGGAAGCTGGTAAAGTAGGCGGTATCGGCAGTTGCGGTCGTGAGCTTTGCTGCAGCAGCTGGCTGACCGATTTTAAGAGCGTAAATACCAACGCGGCACGTTACCAGAATTTGAGTATCAATCAAACCAAGTTAAGCGGACAATGTGGCCGTTTAAAATGCTGTTTGAATTATGAACTGGATACTTATATGGATGCGTTGCAATTCTTCCCTGATGATGCGGATATGATAGAAGTGGCCCGTAGCCGTGCATTTTTGGTGAAGAAAGATATCTTCCGCAACCTCATGTGGTACACATTACCCGAGAGCAATAAACAATATCCACTCACCATTGAGCGGGTTAAAAAAATAAAAGAACTCAACAGGCAGGGTATCAAACCGGAAGAATTGGAACCGGTAGAAGTAGTATCAGGCAAGCCTAAAGAAATTGAACCGGTTTATGCGGATGTGGTAGGACAAATAAGCCTGAAAAGCCTGGAAAAAACGAGCCGCAAAAGAAGGGATACAGAAAGAAAAGAACAGCAGCCAAGAAGACAGGGTGAAAACAGGCAGGGTGAAAACAGGCAGGGAGAAAATAGACAAGGCGAAAATAGACAACAAGGCGAAAACAGACAAGGCGGAAACAGGCAACAGGGCGATAACAGGCAGGGCGGAAACCGCCAGGGTGGTAATACACAACAAGGCAACAGGCAGGGTGGCAATCAGCAAAACCGCGGCGGACAAAATCAACAAAGACCCAATCAGCAAAACAGGCAGCAA
>DATHEH010000406.1:0-2056 GCA_035318685.1 Ferruginibacter sp. | reverse complement strand
TATTGATCTTCTGTGTTACGTGGTATGGCAAGAAATCCTCCTGCCTGTGCCAGCGCTTCTACCTGTAATACACCCGGCATTACGCAATTGCCCGGGAAATGCCCCTGGAAAAAAGGCTCATTATAAGTTACATTTTTAATGGCTATCACGTGCTTGTCTGTCAATTCCATCACTTTATCAACGAGCAGGAAAGGATAGCGGTGTGGCAGTATCTTTTCAATCGCATGAACATCAAATAAAGGCGCCTGAGTGGGGTCGTATTTAGGGATATCCATTTTGCTTTTGACCTTTTTAATATGTTCTTTGATCTTTTTCGCAAACTTAACATTGGAAGAATGGCCGGGCCTGTTTGCAATGATATGCGCTTTAAAAGGAAAACCAA
Organism: Ferruginibacter sp.; assembly: GCA_035318685.1. Classification (GTDB taxonomy): domain Bacteria; phylum Bacteroidota; class Bacteroidia; order Chitinophagales; family Chitinophagaceae; genus Ferruginibacter. The sequence continues at coordinate 1,674 of DATHEH010000406.1, read as the reverse complement.
CCAATGCAAGGTCGCCCACCACGTCAAGTAATTTATGCCTCGCAGGCTCATTCGGGAAACGAAGCTGCAGGTTATTCAATATGCCTTCTTCACTCACCTGCACGTCTGTTTTATTAAATACTTTGGAGATACGGCTCACCTGTTCATCCGTAACCGGCTTATCAACCACAACGATGGCATTATTGATGTCACCACCTTTGATGAGGTTATTGGCCAATAGCAATTCCAGCTCATGAAAAAAACAAAAAGTGCGGCTGGACGAGATCTGTTCGTTGAAATCAGCGATATTCTTCAGGTCGGCATGCTGGGTACCCAGTACCGGGGAATTAAAATCTATAAGTGTGTTGATTCGGTATTCCCGAGAAGGCAGCGCTACCATTTCCACTTTCTTCTCTTCATCAATGAAATTGATATTGTGCTGTATCTCGTAATAGATCTTGGGGGCATCCTGTTGCAGTGTGCCGGTTTTTTCCAGGGCATCCACAAAGGGCCTGGCGCTGCCATCGAGTATGGGCACTTCTTCACCATCTATTTCTATCAGCACGTTATCGATCTGCATACCTACCAGTGCTGCCATAAGGTGCTCGATCGTACTTACCCTTGCCCCTTTCACCTCAATGGTGGTGCTGCGGTTGGTCTCGATCACATTATCAACATCAACTTTTACGATGGTCCTTTCAGGTAGGTCGATCCTTTGAAAATTAATACCCGTATTTGGTGCAGCAGGCTTTAATTTCATTGTTACTGCCTCGCCGGTATGGATACCGGCCCCGGATATTACCAATTCTTCCCTGATAGTGTGTTGAAAATGTTCTTTGCCTTTCTTAAGCTCCATAGCTACAAAAATATGGAAAACTATCCCATTTAATTAAAAAAGGGGGTAGTAGCGTGATAATGCGGACAATAAGATATCAGCTGTACTCCTTAAAACTGGAACTGGAAGCTTCCAAAAATTCCGAACCTTGAGGTTTTGCTGTCCGTAGCCAATGGAGCGGGGGAAACCCTCCAAACAAAATCAAGACGGAGTAGTTTGAAGATATTATCAATACCCGTTCCTACTTCTATGTAAGTTTTACCATTGAGCGTTTTAAAAGCGGGGGCTTTTTTACCGGCGGTGTCGATCATGTAATTGATAGCATTATTGTTATTGCTCAGCGATCCCCATATTGTTTTTACATTCCAGAACTGCCGCCATTTTAATTTTCGGGTTATGGGAACAAAACGAAATAAACCCGAACCTATATTATGCTCCACGTTGATGCCGGCATATTTATCACTAAGGTATTCAAAGCGGTTCATCAGGTTGAAAGAAGAACGGCTGTAATAGTAGAGGTCGTTTCCGGGATGGTTCTCCAGGAAAGTAAAAGGAAGGTCACCATCTATCTTTCCTGCATAGGCTTTGTAGGAAAGTGTGCCATACGGCGATATCTTCATGAAATCTTTAACCAATGCAGAATACTTGGTATAATTATAAGCGCTGTTGAATACGCCTGTTATCCCTTTGGCCAGCATCACTTCCACGACAGGGTACTTGGTGCCCAAAGAAAAACGGTTATAATCTGTTTCAAGAAAACGTTCCAGGTAAGCGAAGCGTAATTTCAATGCTAATTCAAAACTCGTGAGTGTAGACCCTTCAGCCACAGTGAAATTTGTTTTTGCAGGCAGATTCAGCAA
>DATHEH010000405.1:0-7155 GCA_035318685.1 Ferruginibacter sp. | reverse complement strand
ATTTACATGTAAATGCTGATATTTCCCCGCAAGTATTTAAATTTAATTAGGATAATACAGCCGTAAAATTCGCCGCTGGTTGAAACCCAGGCGGCGGCGGTGTAACAGTTCACCTACGACGGCAAAGGTGCTTCCAGTTATAAATTGTTGCAGTGAAGAATTGAGGCCATATGATTGCATAACCCATTTCCAAAGTTATTTTTGTATTATACACTAGGGTTGGGATATTTACATGTAAATGCTGATATTTCCCCGCAAGTATTTAAATTTAATTAGGATAATACAGCCGTAAAATTCGCCGCTGGTTGAAACCCAGGCGGCGGCGGTGTAACAGTTCACCTACGACGGCAAAGAGGAGGACACAAATGATCCTGCGGAACACTTGCGCCAGTGAGTAATGCAGCCGTAAAATGCGCCGCTGGTTGAAACCCAGGCGGCGGCAGTGTAACAGTTTACCTACGGCGATGTGATCATTTTATTGGCCCCTCTATTCTTTACCTAAGCAATACATCCTGCCTTCATCGGTAATTGCATAGAGTTTACCATCTTTGCCCATACAAACATCCCTGAAACGCTGACCTTCGGACTCAAGCAACCGCTCTTCACCCACCACCGTATTACCATCTAACAGCAGCCGGATAATATGCTTGCCGCTTAAGCTGGCTACAAATAAATTGTGGTGCCACTCCCCGATATTATTACTTGTGTAAAAAGCAATGCCTCCGGGGGAGATTGATGGATCCCAATAATACAGCGGTTGCTCGTAACCTGCCTTTTGCGTAAGTCCTTCGCCAATGGTAGCACCGCTGTACTCTATACCGTAGGTTATTACCGGCCAGCCATAATTAATTCCCCGGCGAATAATATTGATCTCGTCACCACCTTTAGGCCCCATTTCTGCTTCCCACAAATCGCCCGTTGTTGGATGAATAGCAATACCGAGAGGGTTTCTATGACCACCCGAAAATATTTCCGGCCTGCTGTTCGGTTTGGGCAGCATCAAAGGATCAGTTACGGCTTGTCCTGTCTTTGTTATCAATACTATTTTTCCTAAGCTGGTAGTATTATCCTGTGCCAGCGGACGGGTAGCAAGATCCGATCTCTCGCCGGATGTTACAAACAGGTTCCCTTCTTTTGTAAACGCCAGCTTTCCGCCATTATGCTTATCTCCTTTGTATGTTGGCGTAACCCTGTATATCACCGCCAGGTTTTCGATAGCAGTTTCATCTTCCCGCAATCTTGCCCTGGCTACGGCGGCATGATTACCGCCTGCAACGGGTTCACTGAACACGAAATATATTATCCTGGTAGCAGTAAAATCCGGATCGGGTACAACACCCAACAGGCCGCCCTGCCCGGCTGTGTCTACTGCAGGTCCACCAGTAATATCATTACTTACAGTACCATTAGGCGACACAATGCGCAACATGCCTTCTTTTTGTGTTACCAAAAATCTTCCGTCGGGCAATGCTGCCATACTCCAGGGTTTTACCAATGCCTGGGTTACTATCCTGGTAGCGTATGTGGTAGCGGTTTTAGTGCCTGCGATCCTCGTTTGTCCTTCAAACGCAGGCTTGTATTGCGGACTGTTTGGCGTTTGTGTTTCTACCGGCGCTAAATTACCGGGAGTGTTGGATGATTTGGTGGAGGAGCATGCAACCAAAAACAATAGGGATGCAGCCACAAAAAATATTTTTTTCATACAGGGATTATTTAATGTAAAATGGTACCTGCAACAATGGTGCTAAAAATAAATAACCCTGCTACCGTGTGCGTGTGCGGATTTAATAGTGTATAATGAAGCAGAGAGTAGATTAATTGCCCCAATTGTATATCAGAACTTCGGTATAAATCCTTTATTTTAATTTCGGTATAAACCCTTTATTTTAATGTTATAATCTGTTACATGCTTAAAAAGATCTTCAGTAGCCCGGCTATTCTTTTTCTTTTAGCGGGTAATTTGTACTGCACCTGATAAACCTGCTCCCTTTTTTTGGGATGGAAGCCGTCCCTGCTTTTTCTTGTGCTGAAGATGGGTGCAGATATTTTATCTTTTATGCTGTACCAGCACATATACAGGAAAGCAAGACCGGTTGAGAACAGTACTATTGTTTAGCAACCGCTTGTTGATCTTTATTGCAAAAAAAATCCCATCGGCCGGGGGCGATGGGATTGAATATAAATACAGATTTCTCCTTCGTCGAAATGACAGGAATTAAACATCCGTCGCTTCACCATAAGCAACCGCAGTGGCTTCTTTCATTCCTTCACTCATGGTAGGATGGGGGTGTACCGCGTTCAAGATCTCGTGTGCGGTGGTCTCCAGCTTGCGGGCAACCACGGCTTCAGCGATCATTTCTGTTACATTCATACCGATCATATGGCAGCCTAAGAATTCGCCATATTTCGCGTCGTAGATCACTTTTACAAAACCTTCAGTTGCTCCTGCAGCGCTGGCTTTACCGCTGGCCATGAAAGGGAACTTACCCACCTTCACTTCATAACCTGCATCTTTGGCCGCTTTTTCCGTATAACCAACACTTGCTATTTCGGGTGAACAATAAGTACATCCGGGAATATTATTATAGTCCATTGGTTCAGGTTTGTGGCCGCTCAGGTGTTCGGCAGCATTAATGCCTTCTTTAGCGGCAACGTGTGCAAGCGCCTGGCCCGGTGTGCAATCACCAATAGCATAAATGCCGGGTACATTGGTTTGACCATTCGCATCTACGGTTATCTTTCCTTTTTCTGTTTTAATACCCAGGGCTTCCAGTCCCACATTCTCAATATTGGCAATAACACCCACGGCGCTTAATAAAATATCTGCTTCCAGCACAACCTCGCCATCCTTTGTCTTTACTTTTGCCTTTACGCCATTGCCGCTGGTATCAACACTTACCACTTCACTGTTGGTCATGATGGTCATGCCCTGTTTCCTAAATTGTTTTTCCAGTTCTTTGCTGATGTCCTCGTCCTCTACAGGCACAACACGCGGCATGAACTCAACAATGGTAACTTTTGTACCGATGCTGTTATAGAAATAAGCAAACTCAGCGCCAATGGCGCCGCTTCCGCAAACGATCATGCTTTTTGGTTGCTGGGGTAATACCATCGCTTCGCGGTAGCCGATTATTTTTTTGCCGTCGATGGGCATGCCGGGTAATTCACGTGTTCTTCCACCGGTTGCAAGGATGATGTTCTTTGCTTCCACAACCTGCTTGCTGCCATCTGCTGCAGTTACTTCCAGTTTTGTGACGGCTATTAATTTGCCCGTTCCCATGATCACGTCGATCTTATTCTTCTTCATCAGGAACTGGATGCCCTTGCTCATTTTATCAGCAACGCCACGGCTTCTTGTAATGATACCGCCAAAATTGGTGGAAGGATTTTCTACATTGATACCATAGTTGATGGCATGTTTTGCATAGTCATATACCTGGGCGCTTTTTAACAAGGCCTTGGTAGGAATACATCCCCAGTTGAGGCAGATACCACCCAGGCTTTCTCTTTCAATAATTGCTACTTTTTTACCGAGCTGGCTGGCTCTTATTGCTGCAGGATAACCACCGGGGCCGCTACCAAGCACTATTACATCGTATGCCATATTCAATAAGAATTAAAAATTAAGCCCGCCCGGATGACCCGGGTCGGACGGGAATTAAGAATTGGAGTTGCGAAATTAGCTTGAAATGGGGGATTAGCCAAAAGCTAGTTTAGACGAGAATTTGAACCACATAGGAGCATAGAAACATAGGCAATGCATAATTATTTAGTCCTCTATTGTGGCCTATGCTGCTATGTGGTTCAACCGTTTTAACGTTTCATGCACCGGGGCTTAAGGATTTCTCTGTATTTTTAAGTATGATAAAACAGTTACTATCCTTCCTTATAATTATCTCCTTTGCTACGGTTTGCCGGGCACAATCCATTCCCAAATGGAAGATGGAAGACGTGGTGAGGTCATTTTCTGAAAACAACGACACGGTTTACGTGGTTAATTTCTGGGCTACTTTTTGCAAACCCTGTATTGAGGAGATACCTGATTTTATCAGGATCGTAAAAAAATACGAGGGCCAGAAAGTAAAGCTGCTCCTCGTTAGCCTCGACCTGCCGAATTTTTACCCCGCTAAGATCGCCAGCTTTGCAAAAAAGAATAAGTACAATACCAATATCGTATGGCTGGATGAGACCAATGCGGATATTTTTTGCCCCATGATCGATAAAAAATGGAGTGGCGCCATACCGGCAACCATTATTGTAAATGCAAAAACCGGGTACAGGTTATTTGTGGAGGACCAGATAAAGCCGGCGGCTTTTGAGGCCGCAATAAAATTGGCAATCGCAAAACCAGGAACGGTTGGCCGGTTAACTGATCATTCTATTGTTGAACCTAAATTGCAGGAACCTGAATAAAATTCTTTGATTACACGAATTAAAACGAATTACACAAATTTTTTAATAAAAAAAACAGGCTGCACATGCGGCCTGTTTCAATTTAAAAAGGGTTTATATTTTAATGGTCCTAACTAATTCCTAATTCCTAATTCCTAACTTCTTCTCTTAATTGTACATCCAACACTGCGGCTTTCTTTTACAGATATCTCTTTTCCTGCAGTAAGTTCATTAATGGCTTCCTGTAAATGTTTGCGGTTAACACTTCCGGCATCAGATGGATTATCATCAATAGCACCATGGTAAACCAGTTTGAGGTTCTTGTCGAATAAGAAGCACTCAGGTGTGCGGTTTGCGCCGAATGCATCAGCCACTTCGTGATCCTTATCCACAACATAATTCCATTTGTAACCCTGGTCTTTTGCATATTCTTTCATGGCATCGAAACTGTCTTCACTTCCACGGTAAGCTTCATTGCTGTTCAGTATTATTACGCCAACATTCATCTTAGTTGCGTAGGCACTGATCTCAACGGTGCGTTCCTGGTTCTTAACCACATAAGGGCAGGTATTGCAACTGAACATTACCAGCACGCCATTATCCTTTTTAACATCTTTCATTGCGATCTCCTTACCGGAAATGTCTTTTAATTTCAGGTCGGCCCTGGGCATTGTACTGCCGATCTTTAAGGGGTCGCCAGGTGTGAAGGCCATGGTGGCTATGGCAGCAACTGCGAGGGTGCTGAAGAATACTTTTTTCATAAAAATAAATTTTCTTAAAGTTAAGTTATTGAGCAGGTAAACTGCTAACCGTTTATATAATTTTTTGACCTTCGGCTTCCATTTCTTTTTCCCTGATATCCCGCTTATCTGCGATCGATTTTAGCGACTTGATACTGACATTTAATTCAAATCCAACCAGCAGTACAAAGGAATTAATGTAAATAAGTGCCATTAGCACGATTATGGTGCTGATAGAACCATACAGGGCATTATAATTTCCAAAATTATTAACAAAGGCTGAAAAGCCGATAGAAGCCATGATGCTTAAAAAGGTTGCCAGTATGGTACCCGGGGAGCGTAGTTTCCATCGCTTGTGTACAGCGGGCGCATATTTATAAATGAAGGCAATGGCAAAATATATAAGCGAGACAATGAATATCCAGCGCACGTAAAAGATCACTTCTCTCCAACCTTCGTTCCTGACACCCAGCCATTTTAAAACGGCTCCCTGTGTCAATAATAAGATAAGGCAACCCAATACCAGGCAAAAGATCAGGGCGGTAAGCCTTATGGCTACCATCCTGGTATGGAATCCCTTTCTTTCCCTGAAACCAACATATTTCCTGTTGAATGAACGCATTATTCCCATTATGGCATTGGAAGCGAAGAATAATGCCAGTAAAAATCCAAATGATAATAAACTGTACTTTGGGTCTTCTTTGAAAAATGTGTCGTTAATAAATGAAATGATCGCCTTGTTATTATTTTCCGCCGGCACAACATCCCGTATCAATAATATCAGCTGGCTTTGTATCTCCCCTTTTTTAAAAAAGGGAAGGTGGGGGATGAGCGTAAACAGGAATAAAAATGATGGCGGGATGGCCATGAGAAAATTATAAGTGATGGCTGAAGCCCTTTCCGGGAGGCCGGTTGTTTTTACCTGCCTGTAAAAGAATTTTATTACATCGTAAAGCGGAACGCCTTCGAAGCCCGGCAAATACCAGTGCTTGCTTTTATTCAGGATAAAAGCAATAGGGGTTCGGGTTATTATTATGCGTTCAAGTTTTGTCATACAGGATGCAGGCTGAGTGCAAGATAATAAATCCGGTAGCTACCAGGAGAAAATGAGAAATGCTATTGCACTATTTATCTTTTATTTGGCTGCTTTTGCTTTTACCAGGCTATCCAATGCCTGCTGGTATGCTTTTGCATAGACCAGGTGCTCGGCATAAGTTGCTGCAAAATTGGAATAACCGTTGAAATCAGGTTTGGCTACAAAGAAAATATAATTGGTTTGCGGCGCATCTAAAACTGCATCGATGGTTTTAATGGAAGGTGTGCAGATCGGCCCCGGCGGCAAACCATAATTCCGGTAGGTATTGAACGGCGATGGATACTCCAGGTGCTTGTGCATGATCCTTTTTAATCCAAAATCTTTCATGGCGAATTTTACAGTGGGGTCAGCTTCCAGTTTCATGCCAGCCGCAATACGGTTCATATATACACTTGCAATTTTTCCTTTGTCCTCTGCTTTATTGGTCTCTTCTTCCACAATGCTTGCCATGCTGTACACCTGCCCGGGTGTCAATTGCAGGGCCTTTGCTTTCTGCCTGCGTTCTTCATTCCAGAATTTTTCCTTTTCATTATAGAGCTTACCGAAGATCTTCGAAGCTGAAGTGTTCCATAACATACTATAGCTGTTTGGAATAACAGCTGTCATTACGATATTAGTATCCAGTTTATAATTGCGTAGGATATCAGGGTCATTTAATAAGCTGATAAAACCTGCAGAATCAATTTCAAAATTGGCAGCGATCTTTTGCGCAAGGTCTTCTTTGGTCCTTAGTTTAGTGATCACCAGGTTAACAGGCGCCTGGTTCCCGGAACGGAGCATACGTATCAGCCGGAAAAGGCTCATGCCTTCTTTGATCTCGTAGCGACCGGCTTTTACAGCGACTGGATATTTTATTTGCTTAGCAATGATGTCAAAGAAAAAAGTTCCGCTGGTGATCTTTTGCTCAGCCAATGAAGTTTTTACAGC
>DATHEH010000404.1:0-2590 GCA_035318685.1 Ferruginibacter sp. | reverse complement strand
TTCAATGCCGCGGCAATGCTACCCCATGCAGCTAAGAAAATGATCGCGAAGATCAATCCTATCAATCCCACAGGCAAATGCTCTTTTACAAACCAGAGGAAGATATAATTGGTATCGTTGGGTTTTTGTTCCGGTAATGCCCTTTCCATTACACCCCTGAATATTTTTCTTACAGCATTCGCCGTTACCATATCCTTTCCGGCAAATGCGCTGTTGTATTGAACCTCCAGCATATCCAAAGAATCTTTTTTTACCGTTTGCCTTGCTTCTGTAAGGGTTACATTGTCAAAATAAACGGGGCCCTTGTTATATTGATAAAATGAAAATATCAATATCCCGATCAGCAAAATAAAGAACTGCTTAGGTACTTTTACCAGCCCGTTAATGAGCAGGCCCTTCCTGCTTTCTTTTATATTTTTTGCGGTGAGGTACCTGCCTACCTGGCTATGATCGGTACCAAAATAACTTAGCGCCAAAAAAAATCCCCCGATGATGCCACTCCAGATATTGTATTTGTCCTTCCAGTCAAAACCCTTCTCTGTAAACCCCGTGGTAATGATATTCATTTTCCCCATCTCCCCGCTTTTCTCCAGCGCTCCTGCAAAGCCTATGGCATCCGGCAATAATTTTACAGCTAAATATCCCACCAGGAACAAAGCGATGAACACGATGATCATCTGGAGTTTTTGCGTATGTGCCACGGCCTTGGCACCGCCGCTCATGGTGTAAATGATAAGAAGCCCTCCCATCACAAGGTTGGTATAATAAATGTTCCAGCCCATCAATGAACTCAATACTATGGAAGGTGCATAGATACTTATACCCGTGCTTAAACCGCGTGATACCAAAAATAAAAATGAAGTGAGTGTACGGGTCTTCAGGTCGAACCTGTTCTCTAAAAATTCGTAAGCGGTATATACTTTTAACCTGCTGAATACAGGAACAAAAAAGATACAGATGACGATCATGGCCAATGGCAAACCAAAATAATATTGCACAAAGCGCATACCGTCACTGTATGCCTGCCCGGGACCGGTTAAGAATGTGATCGCACTGGCCTGTGTTCCCATGATGCTCAGCAGAACAAGATACCAGGGCAGGCTGCGGTTACTGAGAAAATATCCCTCTAAATTTTTTGTGGTACGGCTTTTATAAATCCCATAGATGATAATGGAGGTAAGGGTAACAATCAATATGATCCAGTCGATGCTACTCATACCCCAAATCCGCCGCGGCGGAGCTTTTGAAGTTGTTAAATGCTGATAGATTTTTATTACCCATACACCTGGTCATTTTTTAAATTCTACGGTAATTAAATAGAAGATAATTATCTGCACAATTAAAAACAGCAGCACACCGATGTACCATTTGTTCCAGTATGATCTGCCCTCATCCCTGAAAGGGGTGCTATCGGTATTTTTATTTTTTACGTGCTCCTGCATAATTTAGTTCTGTCATTTTTCCAAGCAATGGCGAGAATCCAGTCTGGACATTCACACCTCTCTTCGCTACAGCTTCTCCTGGTTCCCCTTCAGGGGGCGGAGGGGTATTACTTTATATATTTACTTCTGTTATTAGCGATCAAATTCGCAAACAAACGGTAGGCCCCGGGTACACCTGCAGGCAATTCCCTGAAGAACACCAACCCCGTGTACACAAATCTTCCCTTACCGTAATTGCCAATGATAAGGCTGCCCTCATGCTCATTCTCACCGGGGTCTTTCATACTAAATATTTTTTTATAAGCCGTATCTGCATTTTCTGCATGGTAAATGCTACGCTCCTGGACCCATCCTTCAAAATCCTTTGCTGTTATTTTATTCGGGTGATTTAACGCGGGGTGATCGGGAATTAAAAAATTGACCTTTGCATCCTCATCCGTTATCCTGTTGCGGCTGATGGTAAAAGGATAAGGAGATATTTTTGCTTTAACAGGGCCTATCTGGTTACTGGTGTTGTATTGAACCAGCAGTACACCTCCTTCCCTTACATATTGCATCAGTGCGTCATACACGTTGTTCATCCATTCATTGGTATTGTAGGCCCGCACACCTGTAACGATGGCATCAAGTTGCTTAAGGTTTGCAGGAGTGATATCGGCTTCTTTCAGTGTTATCACTTTATACCCCATTGCGATCAGCGCCTCAGGCACCTTATCGCCTGCACCCGGGATATAGCCAACATAATTCCCTTCGGTCTTCAGGTCGATCTTTGAAAGCTTGGCTGTGGCATCATGAAAATAAACGATCGAAGGAATATGATCGTACTCTATGTTCTTTTTGTATTTAGAGAATGTATTTGTGCCGTCACTTGCGGCTAATCTTATTTCTTCCACGTAGTCATCCTCAACACCATTCAATGTAAATGCAGAGGACTCGTTGTGTTCCCTGGCAGCAGCACTGCTTTTAAATATAAATGGGTTTTTGGAATTGCTGGTCCTTGAAGAAGTTTTCTTGGTAACAGTATAGGTTGCGTCGTCAGGCAGGTTGGCCTTTACATGCGTTCGCACATCAACAGGCTTTTTATTAATGGCAAGAAAAACATTGCCTGCATAATTCAGTTCCAGCTTTGGTAAAATCGTTACGGGCTG
>DATHEH010000403.1:0-7774 GCA_035318685.1 Ferruginibacter sp. | reverse complement strand
TTTTACATTCTTGGCCCTTTCTCTTGCCAGGTGGGTATCGGCAAACTGCTCTTTGCCCTTTGGTACAACCGCATTGTATTTGCCGATATTGAAATTGATCTTGCGGCGATGCTCAAGGTCAGCGGCTTTAACCGTTGTTTTGGCTTTGAAGATTTGTGATTGCTCTGACATGTTGGAGCAAAGGTAAAGTATTGTAGGCTGAGGCGATAGCATTCAAAAATGTTATCGCCTCAGCTGGATTTACAGGGACCTGTACTTGTAATAGACCCTTTCCTCAACTGCCTGGGTTGGGATGTCGATGCCGACAGATAGCGTTGGCATATTGAAAGAATTATAACTATGCGTATAGCTTACATCGTAGGTGGCGAATATGTAAAGTTTTTCCACGCGGGTAGTCAAAAGGTTGTTCATTCCGGTGTAATAAGGTGATGTTAAGATGAAGTAGGGGATCATCCTCATATAAAAATATGGAGAACGCTTATTATCAAATGCGGTGTTATTCTCAGTACGGAATAATTTCAACGGTTGGGAATCATAAAAATGCCTTTTGACGATATTTTTATTTGCATCCAGCCATGTGGTATCTAAACTGATATCCGCCGGGCCAGGGTTCAGCAGGTCTGTGTATGTACTATAGCCATAAATCTTATTAGGGGCATATTGAATGGTATAGATGTCTTTGTCTTTGGAATACCCAAAACCATCTTTGGAATAGATCGCCGAATCCAGTACCAGCCTGCCCTGTGCATCATAAAAAAGGAAACTGTTGGTAGAATCGAAGAAAGGGAAACCTACCGCTGCTTTATAATCCGTGTATCTAAAGGGGAGGCTATCGTTGCCATTGTAAAAAAGCGTAACTACAGAAGTATCCTCGAGGATATTGTTGCGGTAGTTCTTTTGGCTAATGCGGGTAAGCCGCTTTTGGTTATCGTAACTTAAGTTCTGGATCGTTGAATCATCCAGGATATAGTTTACCTCTGTGATCCTTTCTAAATAAACAGAATCATTATTAACCGGATTAACGGGCGGGTTACCGTTGTCGCTGGAAAACTCTTTTTGGCAACCTGCCAGGAGTAAGAAACAGGCAATACATGTTATTGTGCTGATGATCTTTGATTGTTTCATGAGGTTAATTTATAAAATAATTATTTTAGTACGCCCAATTCCTTACCCACCTTCGTAAATGCTTCTATCGCTTTATCCAGATGCCTCTGCTCATGCGCCGCACTTAACTGAACACGTATCCGGGCCTGGCCCTTTGCAACAACTGGAAAGAAGAATCCAATTACATAGATCCCTTCATCCAGCAGTTTCGCTGCAAAGTTCTGAGCCAACACCGCATCATATAACATTATGGGGACTATCGGATGGTCACCGGGTTTGATATCAAAACCCGCCTTCGTCATATGGTTGCGGAAATACTTGGTATTGTTCTCCAGGTTATCCCTTAATTCGGTTGTTTCGCTCAGCATATTCAACACAGCTATAGAAGCGCCCACGATGCTCGGCGCCACGGTATTGCTGAATAAATAAGGCCGGCTTCTTTGCCTGAGCATTTCAATGATCTCTTTACGCCCGCTGGTAAAACCACCACTTGCACCACCAAGCGCTTTACCCAAAGTGCCGGTGATGATGTCTATCCTTCCCATCACGTTACGGTATTCGTGCGTCCCCCTTCCTGTCTTACCCAAAAATCCACTGCTGTGGCATTCGTCTATCATTACGATCGCATCATATTTATCGGCAAGGTCGCAGATCTTATCCAGTTGCGCAATGGTGCCATCCATGCTGAAGCTGCCATCGGTCACAATGATCCTGCTGCGCAAGGTCGCCGATTCTTTCAGCTTCGCTTCCAGGTCTTCCATATTGTTATGTTCGTAGCGGTAACGCTGTGCCTTGCAAAGACGAACGCCATCGATAATGGAAGCGTGGTTGAGTGCATCTGAAATGATGGCATCCTGTTCGCCGAACAAGGGCTCAAACACCCCGCCATTGGCATCAAAGGCAGCGGCATATAAAATGGTATCCTCTGTGCCTAAGAAATCAGCCAGTTTTTTTTCCAGTTCTTTATGGATATCCTGGGTTCCACATATGAAGCGAACGCTGCTCATGCCATAACCCCGGAGGTCTATATATTTTTTTGCAGCAGCTATTACTTTGGGGTGGGACGAAAGGCCAAGATAGTTATTGGCGCAAAAATTCAATACGGTCTTGCCATTTACCACGATCTCGGCTCCCTGTTCGCTGCTGATGATCCTTTCTTTTTTAGAAAGGCCCGCGGCTTCAATTTCGGAGAGTTCGGCGGAAATGCGGCTTACAAATTTCTCATTCATACGTAAAGGTTGATTCGGCGCAAATTTAGGGTAAAAAGCCCCACCTAAACCCCCTCTTGAACTTCGTTCGTTCTCTTTCAGAGAACCCCAGTGGGGGAGGAAATGGAGAAGATTGACTGGAAGATTGACTGGAAGATTGAAGTGATACGAGTTAATAAGTTGCTGATGACCAAAGAAGTAAAGCTAATGTAGAAGATATGGTGGTTGGCTATATTTTGATGAACCGCCTCCTCTCTACGGAGAGGAGGTAAGGGAGGAGAGGCTTTTTTTTCATTTCTGTAACTTTTATTCTCCATCTTCGTATTACCTAAGCAAAACAACCTTATTGAGGTAAACTAACTACCCAACACCTGTTATGACCGAGAGAGAATATAATGAATGCGTAAACCTGTATGCAGACAATGTATACCGCTTTATCCTCAAAAACCTGAGGCATGCGGAAGATGCAAAGGATGTGGTGCAGGGCGCATTTGAGAAATTATGGATCAACAAGGACCAGGTGGACAATGAGCGTTGCAAAAGCTACCTTTTTACGGTGGCTTATAACCAGATGATCGATCATATCCGCAAGAACAAGCGGATAAGTTATAAAGAGGATTTTACGGAAAATGCAAAAGGGTCTGTTGGTCCGAAGCATGATACGAAGAGAATATTGAATGAAGCACTGGCAAAGTTGAGTGAAAAACAAAGGAGCCTGGTATTATTGAAAGACTATGAAGGCTATAGTTATGAAGAGATCGGGCAGATAACGGGGTTGAACGAAAGCCAGGTAAAAGTGTATTTACACAGGGCGAGGTTGCAGTTAAGGGAGTATATAGTTAAAGTAGAGAACGTCATTTAGCTCATGGCTAATAGTTCATGGTTCATAGCCGAACCGCTCTCTTACCATGAACTATGAACCATCAACCATCAACAAATAAAATGAACATCAACAGAAATAATTACGAAGAGTTTTTTTTACTGTATGTAGACAATGAATTGTCTGCAGCGGAAAGGAAGGCTGTTGATGTATTTGTGCAGGAAAACCCTGACCTGCAGGGCGAGTTGTTGTCATTGCAGCAGGCTGTTCTCAAAGCTGATGATATCGTGCTGGAAAAAAAGGACTGGTTATTCATGGATGAAGCCATCCCTGCTTTACAGGAAAACCTTTTATTATATGCCGATGATGAATTACCGGCCTCAGATAAAAAAACGATCGAAGCTTTACTGGCAACAGATAAAGCCGCACGTGAAGAATGGAATATCTTAAGACAAACAAAACTTGAAGCGGATACTGCAATTGTATTTGCTGACAAACGATCATTATACAGGACCGAAGGCGGAAGGGTAGTGGGCTTTAACTGGCGCAGGGTTGCAGCAGCAGCGATACTTATCGGTATTGCACTATGGACGGGCGTAACTATTTACAAAAACAATTTTAAAGCCACAACAACAGAGAATGGTATAGCAAAAACTACTGCACCAACTCCAGGTCAAATTAAGAATGAAACACCGGTGAACCCTAATGGCAATAACGAAACAAAAGATATCATTGTTCCTGAGAACATAGCTGCTACGGATGTACAAAACAATGCTGCAGAAAATATAACGGGAAATAAGAAAGAAGCTGTTGAAAACAATCCTGTACAGCAAAAAGAAAATATAGCTGTGCTGGATAAGAATGAAACTAATAATTTACCCCAGCGATCACATTTAGAAAATATTAACAAAGACAACAGTAACGAAACTACCTACCCGATCGTAAAACCTATAGATGCCAATAACATTACTGGTTCCGGAACCAATGAGGTCATTGCCAAAACCAATACCAAAGAAAAGATAGATGGCCCGGTTGATAAGGACCTGGCTGATCCGAAAAACACAACTGCAATCCCGGTAGTGTACACTGCTGAAGAGAATAATGACCGCTTTCTTTACATGAGCGAAGAGAAAGTAAAAAGAACAAAACTCGGCGGGTTTATCCGCCAGGCAAAAAGGGTGCTGGAACGCACGGCTAATATCAAGACCGGCGAAGGTTTAAAAGTAGCCGGATTTGAGATCGCATTAAAATAATCACTAAAATTTGAAACAATGAAAAGGCTAACATTACTTTTAGCAACGGCAATCATTTGCTTAAGCGTAACTGCACAGGAAGACAAAAAAGAAAAGAAAGACACCATTCGTATCGGCGGCATGATCATCGTAAAGGATGGCAGAAAGAATGGTAAAAACAAAGATGTTAAGGTAACAAAAGACCATAGTCCCAAAAAAAGATCCAATATCAGCACCAACTGGTGGATACTTGATCTTGGATTTTCTAATTACAGCGACAAAACGAATTATCCATTGGTGGGTTCATCTTACGTAATAGACAGGCCCGGAAGCCCTGCAATAGGAAAAGATGATTTTAAACTCAGGACAGGTAAAAGCATTAATGTGAATATCTGGGTGTTCATGCAAAGACTGAACCTGGTAAAGCATCATGTAAATCTTAAATATGGACTGGGGGTTGAATTAAACAATTATCGTTATAAGAACACCGCCATGCTCAGTTACAAGGAAGGAGGCACGCTACCTTATAGCAGTGGCTTACAAACAAATGCTCCCTTTATCTTCAGGGATTCTATTTTCTTCTCTAAAAATAAACTGGCGGCTGACTATATAACCGTACCCATGATGTTGAATTTTACATCTCATGCCAGCGAGAAAAAAGGGGTCAGCCTCAGTGTGGGTGTTAGCGCGGGTTATTTATACGCCCAACGCAATAAGCAAAAAAGCCATGAAAGGGGTAAGTGGAAAAATAAAGGAGATTACGACCTGGAGCGCTTTAAGTTTTCTTATATAGCGGAACTAGGTCTTGGCCCCGTAAGACTTTATGGCTCTTACAGTCCCCAATCAATGTATGCAAAAAGCCTGGACATAAAACCTTATACCGTAGGATTGCGATTCAGCAATTGGTAAAAATACTCTCTCACTCAATCCTTTACCCGCAGCGGTTTTTACCAACGTGGGTGAGGGATGAGTTTTAAAATACGTATCTCCGGCTCCGGCCGGAGTTTTTTTTTCCACATTGCCTAAAATTTGTTAATGTTTTTCAGGAGAATAAAATATTTTTACGTGGCACGTCGTTTGAAATGAAAAGCAAACTTTATAAAATGAATTCCCCCCGGATCCTTAAGTTAATTTGCCTTTTTGGCGTAATCGCCCTTGTGTCTTTTGTACCCGGAAAGAAAAAGAAAGCAACGGCAAGCAAACCCGCATCTTCAGGTGCGGGAAAAGCAGTAAATGCCACCGAGAATCCTTATTATATTATTGTTGACAAAAGTGATTATGAATTAAAGGTATATGATGACGAAGGATGGTATGCAACCTACCCCATCGTTTTTGGAAGCAAGGACCTGAGTGATAAAATGCGGGAAGGTGATAAAAGAACCCCCGATGGCAAATTTAAGGTTATCATAAAAAAACATCACCCGCAATGGGGCCCGGAGCTATTGCTGGATTATCCCAATGAAGTAAGTTACCAGCGATTTAACGAAAGAAAATCAAAAGGCATATTGCCAAGGAATGCAAAGATCGGTAATGGAATAGCCATACATGCAACAAGACCTCAGGAAGAATGGACAGTAGATAATTTTTACAACTGGACCGATGGCTGTGTTTCTGTAAAATATACCGAGATGAAGGACCTGTTCAGTTACATACCCCTAGGTACTCCTGTTACCATCCAGCAATAATTTGTCTTTACCTTAGTTTTATCATTATGGCATGACCATTCAGATTATGTATTACCTGCCTGTCGGGATAACTTCTGTATCCTTCAACAAGTTTTGTTACGCCCGTACAGGAATGAAATCCATAGTCATCAAAGACCACTGCACCACCAATTATCATTTTATCCCAAACCTATTTCCAGTATGTCTTTGGCAGAATCATAAACATCAGGAATAGCCATAATGCAGTCCGTCGATGCTGAAGTTGCCCTTGCCTTTAAATATTAGTGTGTCGATTAGTTTTTTTATTGTCATATATGGACTGAAAATTTTTATAAAATTAGGGCAGCCAAAATTATTTGCAGTTAATATTATTTATCAATAAATAAAAGGCTGCCATCTCCATAACTTAAGAAACGAAAATCATTGGCCAGGGCATATTCATAGATTTTTCTCCATTCTCCACCCGTGGCCGCGGCAACAAGTAAAAGCAAGGTGGATTGCGGCTGGTGAAAATTTGTAATGATCGCGTTTACCATTTTAAAAGAATAACCCGGGGCTATCAGTATCTGTGATCGTGTAAATAATTTTTCACGCCCGTTTTTCTTCAACCAGTTCAATAAAGATGATAGTGCTTCTTTTACGGAAATATTATTGTTTATTAAAGGCGCTGTATATACTTCCCATTGGCTAAGATCCAGTTGTTGTATGGAAGGATCAAGCATGGTTTTTACGCCCATCCAATATAAACTCTCCAATGTTCTTAATGAAGTTGTACCTACTGCAACGACAGGTTTAGGGTATTGCATTAAAATATCTTCTATCGTTTTAAGAGGTACATCTATCCATTCGGCATGCATTTCGTGATCCTGCATGCGTGCAGCTTTAACCGGTTTAAAAGTACCCGCTCCAACATGAAGCGTAACAAAACCTGGTTTGATATTTTTGTTTGCAAGCTTTTTAAAGATATCACTGGTAAAGTGGAGGCCGGCAGTAGGGGCAGCAACAGACCCTTCGTCTTCTGCATAAATGGTTTGATAGCGTTCTGTATCTCCTGTTTCGGGTTTACGTTTTATATATGGAGGCAGGGGAATGTCTCCGGCTATTTCCAGCACCTCTGCAAAACTAAGGTCAGCCGGCATCCAGCTGAATTCTGCCACATAAGCATCCGTAAGTTTTTCAAGCAGTGTAACACTTAATTCTACATTATTGATCTTTAATTTCAGCGAACCCTCCTTCCATTTACTTGCGCCCCCGATCATACACTTCCATTTTACAGAACCCTTCTTATTCATAACACTGCTGTACTCGTTGATTGCTTCAAAAGGCTCCAGGCAAAATATCTCTATGATGCCACCACTGCTTTTTTGAAAACGTATCCTTGCCCTGATAACTTTTGTATTGTTGAAAATGATCAGGCTTTCTGCAGGCAGGTACGCATCTATATTTTTATAAACGTCTTCCCGGATCTTCCCCTCTCTATAGATCAATAATTTGGATGCATCCCTTTCTGCCAAAGGATGCAATGCAATTTTAGCAGCGGGAAGCCCGTAAGTATAATCGAGGATAGATATGTTGCGTGGATCTGTCATTTCAAAAAAGCCGCAACCTCGGCCTTCCATTTCCCTGTTTCTTTTTTACAAAGGGATTCGTGACCGCTGTTCTCATACACGACAAGTTTTTTGGGTGTGCTGATATTATCACAAATGTCTTGCGTTTCGGTAAGACTTACACGGGGGTCATTGGCTC